>CANGZX010000016.1 GCA_947458775.1 Sphingobacteriaceae bacterium
AATAGGCTGTAATAATAATTACGCCAGTACCCGGATAGTTGGCTTTAATTTCTTTGAGAATTTCACGGCCATCGGTGTCCTTTAATCGGAAATCACAAAGCACCAAATCAAATGCCTTAGTACTTAATTTTTCAAATGCGCCAAGTCCTGAAGTAGCTGTTTCAACTTCAAATCCATTTCTGCTTAAAAAATTAAAAAGAAGTTGCCCAATCGCAACCTCATCATCAATAACTAAGATTTGCTTCATAAAATCTGTCTCAAAATGGCCTAGAATTTCTTCTACACGAGGTTTTGTGTTGAGTTAAATATACAGATTTTATCCTACTAGTTAATAAAACACTTAGCGACCTTTGAATTGAGCAGGTCTTTTTTCTAGAAATGCCGACACGCCTTCTTTAAAATCGGCGGTATCGAAACAACGAGCAAATTGGTTAATTTCTTCTTCAAATCCGTTTACGCCATCGGTTAGAGAGGCATTTACAGCATTGATAGCTGCGCCTACGGCAATGGGGGCCCTACTTAAAATTTTGTTCATTTTTTCTTCAGCAGCTACCAACAGGTTTTCTGGAGCTACAACCTCATTCACCAAGCCAATTTCTAAGGCTTTGGCAGCGGTTATCATATCGGCAGTTAAAATCATTTCCAAGGCTCGGCCTCTGCCTACCAATTGGGTAAGTCGTTGCGTACCACCATAGCCCGGTATTAAACCCAAGGTTACTTCGGGTAGACCTAAACGGGCATTTTCTGATGCAATACGTATGTGGCAAGCCATGGCCAATTCCAAGCCACCACCTAAAGCAAAGCCGTTTATAGCCGCAATAATGGGTTTATCGCTGTTGTGCATCCGATCAAATACTTTATGATGACCTTCTTGAGCAAAAATACGCCCTTCATCGGTATTTAAGTCGGCAAATTCACTAATATCTGCTCCGGCTACAAAAGCTTTTGGCCCGGCTCCGGTAAGTATAAAGCCACCCACCTCGGGATTGTTAAAGGCATCGCTTAGTGCAACATGCAACTCGGCCAAGGTTAATTTATTTAGGGCATTTAATTTGCTTTCGCGATTGATAGTAATGCGTAAAATGCGGTTATTTAGCGATAATAGGATGTTTTCGTAATTCATAAGTTGAAATTAAAAAGAGCGATTTTTGGCTACCCAATTCGTAATATATAGGGCAATTTCCTGCGTGTTTGTGCCCGGAGCAAACAATTTACCTACGCCCATATTTTGTAGTTTTTCCGTATCGGCATCTGGTATAATGCCTCCGCCGGTGAGTAATACATCTGTTAGCCCTTTGGCCTTCATTAATTCTATAATTTTTGGAAAAACAGTAAGGTGTGCCCCCGACAAAATGGAAACACCAATGGCGTCTACATCTTCTTGCAGAGCCGTATTTACCACCATTTCAGGTGTTTGACGCAAACCGGTATAAATTACTTCCATGCCTGCATCACGTAACGATGTAGCAATAATGCGGGCTCCTCTATCGTGGCCGTCTAAGCCCACTTTGGCCACTAATACACGAATTGGTCTTTTCACTATTTTTTGTTTTAAGTTGTAAAAATAGCAAGAAAATCTCAATGCACTAGCAACTAGATACATGGTGCAATGCGGGGTAATTTTATTATTTTTGTTGCCCTATCTAAATTAAAACAAAAGATAAATTATGAGTGAAGAGCGGTCATTACATTTCTTGGAAGAAATTATTGAAGCAGATTTAAAAAAGGGCACCCACGACGGGCGGGTACTTACCCGTTTCCCCCCGGAGCCCAATGGCTATTTGCACATAGGCCATGCCAAATCTATTTGTTTAAATTTTGGTTTGGCTCAGCAATATGGTGGCAAAACCAATTTGCGTTTTGATGATACCAACCCGGTGACCGAGGAAACCGAATATGTAGAAAGTATAAAAAAAGATGTAAAGTGGTTGGGTTTTGATTGGGCTCAAGAATTGTATACATCCGATTATTTTGACCAGCTATATGCATTTGCTGTAACACTGATTAAAAAAGATTTGGCTTATGTAGATGATAGCACTGCTGAAGAAATTGCCGCCGGTAAGGGAACTCCCACTGTGCCCGGCACCCCTTCGGTTTACCGCAGCCGTAGCATCGAAGAAAATCTTCAATTATTTGAAGAAATGAAAGCCGGAAAATATCCAGATGGTGCTAAAGTTTTACGTGCTAAAATTGATTTGGCTGCGCCCAATATGCACCTTCGCGATCCGTTGATGTACCGCATTAAACATGCTACGCATCACCGTACAGGCGATGCCTGGTGTATTTACCCGATGTACGATTTTGCACACGGGCAAAGCGATGCCATTGAAAAAATTACCCACTCTATTTGCACCTTGGAGTTTATTCCGCACCGTGCATTATACGATTGGTTTATTGAAAAATTAGAAATCTTTCCAGCAAAACAATATGAGTTTGCCCGATTGAATATCGATTATGCTGTAATGAGCAAACGCAAATTACTGCAGTTGGTAAACGAAAAATTTGTAAACGGTTGGGATGATCCTCGGATGTTGACCATTAGTGGTTTACGCCGTCGTGGGTACACCCCTGCCAGTATTCGTAATTTTTGCGATAAAATTGGCGTAGCCAAGCGTGAAAATTTGATAGAAATGAGTTTGTTGGAATTTTGCATTCGCGAAGATTTAAACAAAACGGCGTGGCGACGGATGGCGGTGCTCGATCCCATTAAATTGGTAATCACCAATTATCCCGATGGCCAAGAAGAACTTCTCCACGGAGAAAATAATCCGGAAGTTGAGGGTGGCGATGGATCAAGAAGTATTCCGTTTAGCAAAGAGTTGTGGATTGAGCGTGAAGATTTTAAAGAAGAAGCCGAGAAGAAATATTTCCGCTTGGCCCCAGGTTTGAGCGTACGCTTAAAAAACGCATACATTGTAACCTGCACCGGTTTTAAAACCGATGATTTTGGTAATGTAACTGAAGTACATTGCGAATATATTCCGGAATCTAAATCGGGTAACGATACCAGTGGCTTACATGTAAAAGGAACCATTCATTGGGTAAGCGTAGCCCATGCTAAAACTGCCGAAGTGCGCTTATACGATCGCTTGTTCCAAGCAGAAGATCCATCGAACGAAGACGGCGATTTTAAAGAGTATATCAACCCAAATAGTCTGCAAGTACTTTCTAAGGCTTATATAGAACCCGATTTAGCTACCGCCGAATTGGGACGTGGATATCAATTTATTCGCAAAGGATATTTTACCCTCGATACCGATACCACTGCCGAGAATTTAGTATTTAACAGAACAGTTACCCTAAAAGATAATTGGGCTAAAAAAGCCTAAGCTACTTATGGAAAACAAACGCTTGGCTTGGTTGCAGGCACACATTGGCAAATCTACAAAGAATAGCCCATCGCCTTTTGCACATTGGCTAGATGGTGTGTTAGAGCAGGCCGAATTGGGTGAGGTTGCTGTTCGTTTTGCCGTTCGGCCCGATATGACCAATCCGTTTGGTATGTTGCATGGCGGCGTTATTTCTGGAATGTTAGACGATGTAATCGGCACTGCCGTTGCCAGTCTAAATAAAGAACAAGCTTTTGTATCGCTTAACTTGGTAGTTGATTTTATTAATGCCGCCAAGGTAAGCGACGAAGTGGTGGCAAAAGCCAAAGTAATTCGCAATGGCCGAACAGTCGTATATGTGCAAGCAGAACTCATCCATCATTCCGATAAAATTTTAGCCAAGGCCACTAGTAATTTAGTGGCCGTACCCAGCAAAATTAGGTAGTTTTACGCATCAAATTAAGTTAATCAAGGTGCCGCTAGTTTTGTGCAAATTTTCGAAAATTGCACTTTAGACCTAATTTTTTATACGTATCTTTGTATATCAATATCTACGAATAGACATGCCACTTGTAGACATCAAAATATTGCATCAGCTATTTTGGTGATTTTAAACTGCGACTTAATTTAATAAACGAACAAAAAATGGATTTAATGCATCACAATTGCGTGGGTGTAGTCCGTTGTTCGTGGGTAGTCGCAGTACCTATTTCACTCGGGCTACTTGCCCACGCATTTTTTTTGTTTTTTAGGGCTCTATTCCCATTCTTTTTCTATCGATGTTTTCCAAAAGCAAGGATGAATGAAATAACTGTACTTTACTTTTAGTAGGCTCGGCAAAGATTCAAAATTTTTAATCAATTTCCGGCAATTATCATTTTTACATGCACAGGCCATTGTCCAATAAGGGTCTAATTCTGTTGATGAATAATCTAACAGCAACTCGGTATTTGGTTCTAATGGCTTAGCTGCAACTAATTCTAAATACTGGTTAATAAATACGTTGGGTTTGCAGGAGTGGTTTACGAGTAGCACGGGGCTTCCCTTCAGTGGAATAAGCCATTCGTTGGGGCCAATGCCAATCCAATTGGGTCCTTCTTTTGCAAATTTTGGGGTATAATCATGAAAAACATGATCGCCTTTTAGGCTAAGAATACACTCTTCATAAGCTAGAGGGCGCTTACAAAATAAGCCCATGCCCGATATGGCAGAGGGAGCAGTATATAAAATGTTCATGGGCAATTTGTTTACATGCTTGATGTAAAACGCCACCCATTGGAAGATATTTTATTGGGTAAAAAATTAAGATTTTTCTTCCCACAGTACAGCCAAATGCACCAAGGTTTCTACGGCTTTGTGCATATCTTGTACCGATACCCATTCCAATTTGCTATGAAAAGCATGTTCTCCTGCGAAAATATTTGGGCAAGGCAAGCCCATAAATGATAGCCGAGAACCATCGGTACCTCCACGTATACTTTGTAATTTTGGGCTAATTCCTGCTCTGCGGATGGCTTCTAAGCCAAGCTCGGTTAATTTAGGGTGCTGGTCCAATACCTGCTTCATGTTGCGGTATTGCTCTGTTGTTTTTAAGTTATACGTGGCATTCGGGTAGGCTTTTAATACTTCTTCGGTTAGTTTACGGAGATAATTTGCATGCGCTACCAAACCTTCATCTGTAAAATCACGTAAAATAAGTTCAATTATGGTTTCTTCTACACTTCCTTTTATTGCTACCGGATGAATGAAGCCTTGTTTGCCTTCGGTACTTTCTGGGCTACTTTCGTTTTTGGGTAATGCTGCAATTAGTTCTGCGGCTATTTTGAGGGCACTCTCCATCTTGCCTTTTGCAAAGCCCGGGTGCGAAGCCACGCCGGCAATACGGATTACGGCACCATCGGCAGAAAAGGTTTCATTTTCTAAAGATCCCAAAGTTTCGCCATCTACGGTATAGGCTACTTCTGCACCTAGCTTTTGTAAATCCACTTTGTTTACACCTCTGCCAATTTCTTCATCGGGGGTAAACAGCAGCTTAATGGTCCCGTGCTTAATTTCCGGGTTATTTAGCAGAAAATGAACACAATCCATAATTTCTGCAAGTCCAGCTTTGTTATCGGCACCTAACAAAGTGGTACCACTAGCCGTAATAATATCGTTGCCCAATTGCTCCTTTAAATCCGGGTGTTCCGCTAGTCGTAGCACTTGTTTCGGATCATCGGGTAGTACTAAATCTTGGCCCTGGTAATTTTTATGGATAATGGGCTTTACGCCCGCACCGCTACAATCCGGTGAAGTGTCCATATGCGAACAATAACAAAGCACCGGCACTTGCTTGCTGGTATTGCTTGGCAAGGTGGCGTATACATAACCATGCTCGTCTACATGTGCATCAACAATACCCATGGCTAGTAATTCTTCAACCAATACCTTCCCTAAATCTTTTTGTTTCTCTGTAGATGGGCAGCTAGAAGAATAGGGGTCTGATTGTGTATCGATAGTTACATAGCGTAAAAATCGAGTATGGGCTGTAAAAGAATAGGAGCTAAGTGCCTGCATGAAATACGTGTATATGGTGTTTAAATATAGCCTCTTTCAACTTATTTTAGTTGAATTCTTAATAAAGAATCTTATTTTTAAGATTCTTTATTAGTTAAACAGCTTATGCGCCATCTTCTATTTATTTGTTATCTAGCTTTTAGTGCATTGCCTTATTTTGCTTTTGCTCAAAACATCGAGGAGCTAAAGACCATTTCTCAACAAGAAGCCGCTGTTCATCAGCGATTACAGTTACAAAGTGGCCAAATGGCTCAATTTACAACGGCTAGTGATGCTTTTGATGTAAAATATTATCGTTGCGAATGGATTATTGACCCCGCAATACGTTACATTTCGGGCAAAGTTACGGTGTATTACGTAGCTAAAACGGCTATAAATACCATCAGCCTCGATTTGATGAATAACTTGTCGGTTACCGAAGTAAAGCAACGTTCCTCAGTTCTGGCTAAGCAACATTTAAATAATGTGCTTACTATTAATTTGCCCGCTAGCCTGGGCGCAGGCACATTAGATTCATTAAGCATAACTTATCAAGGTAGCCCAGGCCCTACTACTGGTTTTGGTGCCTTTATAAATAATACCCACAATGGTGTGGCTGGCATGTGGACCTTAAGTGAACCTTACGGTAGTCGGGAGTGGTGGCCCTGCAAAAATGGCTTAGACGATAAAGCCGACTCTGTTGATGTGTTTGTTACCCATCCTTCTATCTACAAAGCATCCTCAAACGGATTGTTAAAAAGTGAAACGGTATTGGGAGGAGGAAAAACACGTACCTATTGGAAACATCGCTACCCCATTGTATCGTATTTGGTGTGCTTGGCAGTAACAAATTACAGTGTTTTTTCTGTGAATGTGCAATTGGGTAACAAATACTTACCTATTCAAACTTTTGCTTACCCAGAGAGTTTAACTGCTTTTCAACAGGGCACGCAGAATACCCTTTTTGCCATGGCTTTGTTTCACCAAAAATTTGGCGATTATCCTTTTATTAACGAAAAATATGGGCATACTCAATTTGGCTGGGGTGGAGGAATGGAGCACCAAACCAATTCGTTTATGATTAACCTGTCTGAAAGTTTGGTAGCCCACGAATTGGCTCATCAATGGTTTGGTGATAAAATTACATGCGGTACTTGGGAAGATATCTGGTTGAATGAAGGCTTTGCTACGCATTTGGCTAGCTTTTACGACGAGAATAAATACGGCCAAATTAGTTGGGATGGCGTGATTATGAAGCGTAAACAAGCAGTCGACTTCATTACATCACTGCCGGATGGGTCGGTAAAAGTGAGCGATACGACCAATGTGGGCCGTATTTTTAATAGCCGATTATCGTATCAAAAAGGGTCTTATTTATTATATATGTTGCGCTGGAAGTTAAGCGATGAGGTATTTTTTAAAGCCATTCAGCAGTATCAAAAAGATCCGAAATTAGTATATGGTTTTGCTCGAACTGCTGATTTGAAACGAAATTTAGAGCAAGTAAGTGGCGTAGATTTAACTGAATTTTTCAAAGATTGGTACGAAGGGCAGGGTTATCCGAGTTACCAAGTACAATGGACCCCCGTGGGCACTGACCACGTGCGGATTAAACTCAATCAAACTACTTCGCATCCCTCGGTTGATTTTTTTGAATTGCCCCTAGCATTAAAATTTTCCAATGCAAGCCAAACTAAAACTCTTGTGCTCGATAATAAAACAAATGGCGAAGTATTTATTAAGCAACTGGGTTTTATTCCTACTAGTGTGGTGGTAGACCCGGAATATTGGCTCATAACTAAAAACAATACCACGCAGAAGGTGAGCGATGATCTGAATCCCGAGAATTTTGTAAAAATCTATCCGAATCCTATTGGCGATCAATTTTCGGTGTATTTGCGTAATTTTTCGTCGGCAGAAACTACACTATCCATCTACACCATGCAGGGCAAACTCATACAAAAAGAGCTACCTGTTTTAGTAGAAAAAAGTGGCGTTTCAGTAATTAATTCGCAGCATTGGCCACAGGGTAACTATGTATTAAAAATCAGTTCAGGTGGGGTAAAACAAAGTTTTAAACTGATAAAATAGGGCGAAGCATAAAAGCTTTGGGCAAATTGAATGAACTAAACTTATGAAAAAACTTCTTATCATCTTGTTCATGGGCTACTTACCTAGTTATGGCCAGTTAACACCTTTTGAGCAAAGCCCTACTAAAAATGTAAGTGCCACGCATGCCCAAGCCATTGCCTTTTACCAAGCATTAGATGCGCAATTTGAAGAGCTTAAATTGCTCACTTGCGGTTTAACAGATAGCGGGAAGCCACTACATTTGGCTGTGCTCTCAAAAAATAAAAATTTCGATCCAGCAGCGCTTCGTAATCAAAATAAACGCATTCTATTAATCAACAACGGCATTCACCCGGGTGAGCCCGAAGGCATTGACGCTTCGATGATGTTGGTACGAGACGTCTTGAAAAACCAGTTGCTACCCGCCGATGTGGTGATTTGTGTAATTCCTATTTATAATATTGATGGGAGCTTAAACCGTTCGTCAACCTCAAGAGCTAATCAAAATGGTCCGGAGGCCTATGGTTTTCGAGGAAATGCTCAAAACTTAGATTTAAACAGAGATTTTATCAAAACCGATTCTAAAAATTCGCGATCATTTCAAGAAATTTTTACTACTTGGCAGCCCGATATCTTTTTCGATAACCACACCAGCAATGGCGCCGATTATCAATATGTAATGACCCTGATTGATACCCAACAAGATAAATTAAGTCCTACGTTGGCCAATTACATGAGCAAACAACTCACACCCGAATTGTTTAAGCGCATGAAGGATAGCGGTTGTGAAATGACACCTTATGTAGATCATGTGGGCGAAACGCCCGACCTCGGCATACAAGCATTTTTAGAG
>CANGZX010000017.1 GCA_947458775.1 Sphingobacteriaceae bacterium
CCCGGCAGTATTAAACGGTGCAGCCAATATTTTTGTAGGTCTTTTGGTAATGTATTTTTTACTTTATTTCATGTTTACCCGCTACAATAGCTTTGAGAATGAACTCCTCAAATATGCACCCTTTGATAAAGAAGATGCCCTAAAATTTGGCAAAGAATTACGAAATACCACCTATTCAAATGTGCTGGGTCAGGGCCTTATTGCCGTAGTACAAGGAAGTTTAGTGAGTATTGGTTTCTTAATTTTTGATATACCCGATGCCTTTTTTTGGGGGGTAATTTCTACCTTCTTATCCTTCTTGCCCATTATTGGTGCGCCTTTTGTATTCATCCCGGCAGCATGTATTCAACTGGCCTATGGGCACAGCACCGCAGGTTGGGGCTTACTCATTTGGGGCTTGGTACTCATCACCAATATCGATAATGTTATACGCTTTGCCTTGGCAAAAAAAATCGCTCATACACATCCCATCATTACCGTAATAGGTGTCATTATCGGAATACCTACCTTTGGCATTCTGGGATTAGTATTTGGCCCCTTATTACTCTCGTATTTCATCATCACGCTCCGTATTTATCAGAATAATAACATACCGAAGCAATAATACCCGATGATCGTTCGTGTAATGTGTAAGAAAAACCACGATCATGAACAATGTATCTAAAATTGGAGTGGCCTTACTTGCTGGAGTAGCAATAGGTGCCGTAATTGGAATAATGCTTGCACCCGAGAAAGGGGCAGAAACCCGTAGTACACTTAAAAAGTTGCTAAAAGATTGGGGTGGAAAATTAACAGACTTTTCGGAAGAAGAGGCAGATGAACTGAGTAAACTAAAAGGTACACTCAAGGCAGAAATGAATAAAAAAGCGTAAGTTGTATGTTCACCTCAATTAAAAATCAATTTGATGGAAAACGGCACAAAAGAAGACTTTTTTGAAAAAATAAAAGCCTATATACAGGTACGCACCCGATTGTCTATACTCCTTTCTACCGAGAAATTGGCGCATGTTTATGCCGGCTTGGTAAGTAAACTGCTCGTACTACTTTGTTTCGCACTAGCCTTTTTATTTGGTAGTTTGGCTTTGGCTTTTTATTTAGGCGATGTATTGGAAAGTGTAGAAGGCGGATTTTTAGCTGTAATGGGGCTTTATTTAATTTTAGCTGCCTTACTAGTTGCGCTAAAAAAACCACTCATAGAACGCCCTTTAATAGATAGAACCATTAATCAGGTGCTAGGCGACAGCGGAGAGGAGAACAAACATGCTGCATAAACCTATTTGTACCTTAGCCGAACTTAGAGCAGAAAAGAAAAAATTGCGCTGGGAAATAACTGTTCGAGAGGCCGAATTAGAAGCAGAACTTAAACAGCTTCAAAGTATAGTGAATACACCCTTTAGGTGGGTTCGTACTATTAGAAATCTATTTAGTCATAACGAATCAGGCAAATCGGATATAGTTAGCACTTTGGCGCAATTGGGTTTACCCATTCTGCTCAACTCTGTAATTTTCAAAAAATCGAGCATGGTGCTAAAAGGATTGGTTGCCATTGTAAGCCAACAAGTAGCCCGAGGGCTTACCGCAAAAAACGTAGCATCGTGGTTGGAGACCTTATTGGATTGGGTAAAGAAAACTGAAAAATCGGGGACTAAAAAAGTGGAAGAACCAGGTGAAAAAGAGGCTAAAGAATAACGCTAAATTTTGCCGTTTTCCAAATCGGCATACATGGCTTCTACTTCTTTCAAATGATTAGCCAAAATCACTTTTCGTTTCAGTGAAAGTTTAGGCGTAAGTTCACCGCCATCTATGCTCCACTCTTTAGGCAAGAGCGTAAACTTTTTAATTTGCTCCCAGCTTCCAAAATCAACATTTAATGCGGCCACCTCTCGTTGGTACTTTTCATGTACCTCGGGTAGTTTTATAGCCTCTTCTTTAGAGGTGTACGGAATGCCTTTAATGGCACACCAGGATTGTAGGGTGGCAAAGTTTGGAACAATTAAAGCCGATGGGAACTTGCGATTTTCTCCCACCACCATAACTTGTTCAATCAAGGTCGACTCTTTAAATTTATTTTCGATAAGCTGTGGCGCAATATACTTACCGCCAGCTGTTTTAAATATTTCTTTCTTTCTATCGGTTATGCGCAAAAAGCCATCCGGAGTCATTTCGCCAATATCGCCGGTATGAAACCACCCTTCGGCGTCCATTACCTCGGCTGTTAAATCGGGTCGTTTATAATAGCCTTTCATAATGTTTGGGCCTTTGCATAAAATCTCCCCATCCTCGGCAATTTTAACCTCCACATCGGCAATAAGTTTACCTACGGTACCGAATTGTGCTTGGTATTTCCCCAAGCCATTTACAGAAATTACCGGTGAAGTTTCGGTAAGACCATAGCCCTCCAATACTGGAATGTTGGCAGCCCAAAATACTCTTGCTAAACGGGGCTGCAAAGCTGCACCTCCTGACATAAGGGTTTTTACTTCGCCACCCAAAGCGGCACGCCATTTAGGAAACACCAATACATTGGCAATGGCTAATTGGAAATGATACCACCAGCCATTTTTGCCATACAATTCGTATCTCAATCCTAAATCTAAGGACCAATAAAAAAGTTTGCGTTTAATCCCTTTAAGCTCCGAACCTTTTTCTACAATTTTATCGTAAATTTTTTCGAGCATTCGAGGTACCGTGGTAAAGCCGTTTGGTTTTACTTCTTGTATATCGGCCATCACGGTTTCTAAACTTTCGGCATAATAAATGCTCACACCCATATACATATTCATATACGATACCATGCGTTCGAAAATGTGCGAAAGTGGCAAGAAACTCAATGCTTTTTTTAAGTTAGGTGGGTAAATACCCGCCGTAGCCACCAAGTTAGAAACCAAGTTGCTATGGGTAAGCATCACTCCCTTCGGTGTGCCAGTGGTACCCGAAGTATAAATTAGCGTAGCTAAATCTTCTGGTTGCACACTAGCTCTTAATGGCTGTAAATCTATTTCTGAGCTACTTTTATCGAACAGTTCTTTCCAAAATGGAGCTCCATCGTGTTCATTAAAAGAGTAAATCTCTAGGGCTAAGTTTTCTTCTTTTTTAACTTTAGTTAGTTTGGCTACCAATTCTTTGCTACCTGCAAATACAAACTTTACCTCTGCATCTTTTAAAATAAAACGAATGTCTTGCTCAGATAATGTGGGATACATGGGCACCAATACGGCACCTATTTGTACAATGGCCAAATCGCACATATTCCACTCTGGTCGGTTTGTAGACATAATAGCCACCCGATCGTTACGTTGAATACCCGAAGCCAATAAGCCACGGCTGGTTTCATCAACAAGATGTAAAAATTGAGATTTAGAAAAGGTAATCCACTGCCCTTGCTGTTTTCCAGCAATGAATACTTCTCCCATAAATTGTTTTTCTATTCGGGGGAGCAGATCGTGAACTCGGGTAAAGGCAGACATGATTGGTTAATTGGCGTTACAACCCCCAATATAACAAAAATTAGTAAAACAAAAAAATAAGCCGATTTTAAAACAAGAGGCAGGAATATTTAAGATATTTGCACGTATACCTCAATATGTATTTAATAAAAAAATGAAAAAAAATAAAATCTTACTCTGTGTACCCTTGCTACTGGCTGTATGTACAAGCAGCGCTTTTGCACAATACAAACATGCTATTGGCGGTCGTTTCGGAACAGCTAATGGCATTAGTTATAAAACATTTGTAAACACCAGCAATGCGCTTGAGTTTATTGTTAATTTCCAGTCGAATACAAACTACTCTTATTTTAGAGTTACCGGCTTAATGGAAAAACATGCGCCCATAAACGATGTAGATGGATTACGCTGGTACTATGGATTTGGTGCTACTTTAGGCTCTAGAACCTATAAACCTACCGACGAAAACAAACTACTCTTAGCTGCCGATGGTATTTTGGGCTTAGACTTTAAATTTCCAGATGCTCCTATAAATATTGCCATGGATTGGAAACCGGCTATTTAGCTTGCACCCAATACCCGTTTAAATGGCGAAGGAATAGGCTTATCGCTACGTTTTACGTTTTAACAACAAAGCCTCTCAAAAATGGAGAGGCTTTGTTGTTTTTATAGGGCTAGCCATTTCGCTCGAAGCAACAATTGCTCTTTACTTGGTTTATCTACCGAAACAAAACGATAACGCACTGCCGGGTTTCGATCTAAACTAAGATCGATGGTCATAGGCAAGCCATCGCGAATAATGCCAATTTTGAGTTTGTCGCCTAGTGCTTTGGCAGCAATAGCTTTATCTAGCTCAGCCATAGTACCGCTCACTTTTTCATCGTTAATGCTTAACAACTCATCATTTACGTTTAGGCCATCTCTCCACGCCGGGCTATTTCTGGCTACCGAAGTGATTAAAAATTTACCAATTCGGGTACTAGCACTAATGCCTAAATACGGTTCATTTTTGCTTGCATTATCGTCTACCAATTGGTAGCCAACAGCTTTTAAAAAGGCATTGTAATCGGGTTTTTTAGTACCGTATACATAATCGTTGTAAAAAGTCTCCATAGATTTTCCAGCAATTTTACCTGCCATATCTTTAAACTCTGCATCGGTATATCCACGTGCTAATTTGTAATAATACTGGTAGTACATGGTGTTCATCACATCATCTAATTTTTTCTGACCAGAAGTGGCTTGTAAAATTTCTAAGTCCATAAGCATGGCAATAATGCTGCCTTTGTCATAATACGATATACTGCTGTTACGCGAATTTTCGTTCGGGCGGTATTGTTTTATCCACGCATCAAAACTTGCTTCATGAGCCGATTGTTCTAAGCTTCCTGGCTGGTTTGCCACCGTACTCAAGCCCGATGCAAGCATTCCTAAATATTGATCTGGAGAATAAAAACCAGCACGGCGAACAAATAAGTTATCATAATAGGCTGTAAAGCCCTCGGCAATCCACAAATTGCTGGTATAGTTTTCGGCATCGTAATTAAACGGACCTAGCGCTACTGGGCGTAAGCGTTTCACATTCCACAAGTGAAAATACTCGTGAGCAACCAAACTTAAGAAGCTTTTATATCCATTTTCGCTAGCATACTGCCCCCTCGGGTGACCCAATACTGTAGAGTTTAGGTGTTCTAAACCACCGCCACCCGATGCATAATTATGCACAATAAATACATAATACTTATTCGGATTCTCACCAAAAACTGCGGTTGCTTGTTCCACCATTTTAGCCATATCTACTTTTAATTTTTCTGCATTATAATTACCACCACCATACATAGCCACCTCGTGGCGAACACCGGCCGCAGTAAATTCAAATACATCTTGGTTTCCCACCTCAATTGGCGAATCAAATAAAATATCGAAGTTTGGAGCGGTATAGGTAAAGGCACCTGCTTTTACAGGACTTAAGCCTGTGGATACTTTAGACCAGCTAGCAAAAGGTTTAATGGTAACTGTAGAGGATTTAGCCAATTGTCCTACCGGGTACATAAAAATACCCGTTGGCGATAAAAATGCATGCGAAGCATCTACAAAACTGGTTCGAACCGATATTTCAAAAGCATATACTCTATAAGAAATACGAATATCCGATTTTTTAGGATTTTGGATGCGCCAAGTATTCTTATTTACTTTTTGAAATGCAAGTGCTTGGCCCTTCTCATCTACTGCTTTAAAACCTTCTACATTCTTGGCAAACTCTCTCACTAAATACGAACCGGGAGCCCAAACGGGCATTTTCACATCAATTTGGGGCTGATTATTTCCCTTTAACAACATACTTACTTCTGCATAATGTGCCTGTGGCTCTACAAAAGAAACTTCAAATGAAATATGGCTTTGCGCCATTGCCTGCGTACTTAAAAGGGCCATAAATAGGAACGAAAAAAATGATTTTAGATTCTTCATTGGTTCTAAACGGATAGGTTTATAACAAAAGTAGTTTTAAATTTTAAAGTAAGAAATTTTGATAAACTTGCAGCTGTAATTTATTGGATACATTTTGGGTACATGTGCCCCGAATATCTTACTTTTACCCACAAATCACAGATATTTTAAATGAAAACTAAACGCATTCTCTATATTTTATTAGCCCTTTGTTTAGGTGCCGCCATCCTGTATCGTGTTACTAAAAATGCGCAACAAGGGGCCGGTGGAAAAGGTGGTTCTGGGGGACCAAAAGGTGGTAAAAGTGCGGGTGGTATGCCTCCGGCAAAAGTAAATGGCTTAATTATTAGTAGCCAAGCTTTTGATAGCAACATTACCTTAAGCGGAGCTGTAGAGGCGGATGAAGAAGTAGAAATTAGACCCGAAATTTCTGGCCTAGTAAAGGGCATTTATTTCACAGAGGGTACCAGTGTAAGCAAAGGACAACTACTTGTAAAAATAAACGATACCGAATTGCAAGCGCAACTGAAACAAGCGCTTAGTAAACAAAAACTTGCATCCGAAACCGAATCGAGAGCAAAACAATTGGTAAATAAAGAAGCCATTAGCCAAGAAGAATACGACGTGGCCTTGGCTGAATTAACCAACCTAAAGGCACAAACAGAACTAATTAGAGCACAATTATCTAAAACCTCCATTAAAGCTCCTTTTAGTGGTCGTATTGGGTTACGCTCTATTTCTACCGGCGAATATGTAAGCCCGAGCACTAGCATTGCAAAACTCGTAAATAGCCAAACCGTTAAAATTAGTTTCTCTGTGCCCGAAAAATATGCCGGAAAAATTAAAAATCAAACGGAAATACAATTTACCGTAGACGGAAACAACAAACCTTTTAGTGCTAGAATTTACGCTATGGATCCGGGTATAGAAACCAATACCAGAACCTTGCAAATCAAAGCCAAGACTAGTAATGTTGGCAACCAATTGGTTCCTGGCTCTTTTGCTAAAATTACCTTGCCACTAGCGGGTATTCCCGATGCTATTTTAATTCCTACACAAGCTGTTATACCTGTTTTAAAAGGGAAAAAAGTATTTATTAGTAGCAATGGCATGGCAAAAGAAGTACTCATTGAAACCGGACCACGCACCGATAAATATATTTTAGTGCTCTCTGGCTTAGCAGTTGGCGATACCTTATTAACCACGGGGATGATGTCGCTAAAAAACGAGGCCCCGGTAAAAGTAATAGTGAAAAACTAAGTACATGAGTTTATCTAGCACCAGTATTAAACGTCCGGTTCTGGCCATTGTCATGAACCTAAGCTTGGTCCTTTTTGGACTTATTGGCTTTCATTTTTTGGGCGTCCGCGAATTTCCATCTATCGATCCACCGGTGGTATCGGTACGTACTGGCTACCCGGGCGCCAATGCCGATGTAATTGAATCGCAAATTACCGAGCCTCTCGAAAAAGCCATCAACAGCATAGATGGGGTTCGCAATATTTCCTCATCAAGCAATCAAGGGTCGAGCAATATCACCGTAGAGTTTAACCTCACTAAAGATTTAGAAGAAGCCACTAACGATGTTCGCGATAAAGTGTCGCAAGCGGCTCGTTCACTACCAAAAGATATAGACGGATTGCCGGTTGTGGCCAAGGCCGATGCCAACTCGGAGTCTATTTTATCGATGACCCTAGAAAGCGATACCCGCAACCAATTGGAATTGAGCGACTATGCCGAAAACGTATTGGCGCAACGCTTACAAACCATTCCGGGAGTAAGTAACGTACAAATTTGGGGGCAAAAACGCATGGCCATGCGCATTTGGATAGACCCATCGCGAATGGCGGCTTGCCGCTTAACCGCACTAGATATTAAAACGGCTCTCGACAAAGAAAATATCGAACTGCCTTCAGGAAAAATCACCGGAGAGTCTACAGAATTGTCTGTAAAAACCATGGGCAACCTATCTTCTGAAGATGATTTTAATAATTTAATTATTAAAAACGATGGGGTAAACATCATCCGTCTAAAAGATATTGGTTCGGCAGTAATGGCGCCAGAAAATGAGGAAACCATGTTGCGTCAATCTGGCAAAA
Organism: Sphingobacteriaceae bacterium; assembly: GCA_947458775.1. Classification (GTDB taxonomy): domain Bacteria; phylum Bacteroidota; class Bacteroidia; order Sphingobacteriales; family Sphingobacteriaceae; genus JAIPAN01. Next base: position 7,994 of record CANGZX010000017.1, read on the forward strand.
CCATGATTGGTATGGCCATTGTACCGCAACCGGGTGCCAATTATTTAGACATTTCTGATGAGTTTTATAAACGCTATGAGCAAATTAAAAAAGATTTGCCTAAAGATTTTAAACTCGATATAGCGATAGATCAAACCATTTTCATCAAAAAATCAGTTTCCGAAGTTGCCGAAACCCTCCTACTCTCTTTGGTATTGGTTATTCTAATTATATATTTATTTTTCCGCGACTGGAGTATCGCCTTCCGCCCATTAATAGATATTCCGGTTTCTTTAATTGCCACCTTTTTTATCATGTACTTGTTTGGCTATTCCATCAATGTACTCACCTTACTAGCTATTGTATTGGCTACTGGCTTGGTTGTTGATGATGGTATTGTGGTAACTGAAAACATTTTCAAAAAAATTGAAGAGGGCTATTCGCCTATTGAGGCCGCCATTAAAGGCTCTAATGAAATTTTCTTTGCGGTAATCTCCATTTCCATTACCCTAGCCGCGGTGTTTTTACCGGTTATTTTTTTAGAGGGATTTGTTGGCAGATTGTTTCGAGAATTTGGCGTAGTCATTGGAGCAGCCGTACTTATATCTGCTTTTGTATCGCTTACCTTAACGCCTATGCTCAATGCCTATTTAATGAAAGGCCATCAGAAAAAAACTAAATTTTATGAGCGAA
>CANGZX010000018.1 GCA_947458775.1 Sphingobacteriaceae bacterium
CAAGGCCTTGCGCAAGTAAAGACTCCAACTACTTTAGATAGTTTAAAACTGCGTTACCCCATTAAAGATTCTAAATCTTTAGTTTTTGGAAGATCTTTTGGCCTAGCACTGCCCAATCCTTCCAATATTAAACGCTCGGTTGTATTCAATCATTTAACCAAGCAATACACCATTCAGGATAGTATAGGCGGCCAATTTTTTAGAAATCCATATTACTTAACCATTCCTGAATATCAACGCTTCGAAAATAAACAACTACTAAAAAATACTTGGCGTGATTTGGCCGATCAATCGGTTTCAGCTGCTAGGCAACCGGGTTTTATTCCCCCGGTAAAAATTAACAGCCGTTCTTTTGAACGCTTGTTTGGTGGCTCGACCATTGAAATTATACCCCAAGGTTCGGCGGAGCTAACCTTTGCAGGTCGGATTAATAAAAACGAGAATCCTTTATTTAACGAACGGCAACGTACGCAAGGTAATTTTGATTTTAACCAACGCATTCAAATGAATTTGGTGGGCCAGGTGGGCGAAAAATTAAAAATAAGTACCAATTACAATACCGAAGCTCAATTCGATTTTGAGAATCAGGTTAAACTAGATTATACAGGTAAGGAAGACGAAATTGTACGTAAGGTGGAAGCCGGAAATGTGAGTTTACCGCTTAGCTCATCGTTAATAACTGGTAGCCAAGCCCTATTTGGCCTAAAAACACAGTTGCAATTTGGTAAATTGGGGGTAACCAGTATTTTCTCCCAACAAAAATCACAATCGAAGGAAATTACCATTACCAATGGATCGCAGCAAAACGAATTTAGGTTACTTGCTGATAGTTACGAAGCCAACAAGCATTATTTTTTAAGCCAATTTTTTCGCAACCAATATAATTTGGCCTTAAAAAAGCTGCCCATTATTAGCAGCAACATCAACATTACCAAAATTGAGGTTTGGGTAACCAATAGGGTGGGTACTACTACCGATTCTAGAGATGTGTTGGCTTTTATGGATTTGGGTGAAAATAGTCCATACAACCAGGCACAAATTCAAGGTGGTGCTGGTTTTTCTTCCTACCCTGCTGGCTTTTCTGGCCCTGGCTTTTCGCAGCAATCGAACAACCTATTACAAAACTTACCTATTAATGCCCGTTTAACCAATTCGAATGCCACTAACGTGTATTTTCAGGCAAATGGCGGGACCGATAATTTTGCTAAACTTACCTATGCCCGCAAACTAACAGATAAGGAATACACCATTAGCCCACAATTGGGCTATATTTCTTTAAATACACCTCTAAATGCCGATGAGGTATTGGCGGTGGCATATCGCTATACAGTGAATGGTACAGAGTATCAGGTAGGAGAATTTTCGAATGATTTGCCGGTAAATAATGGGGTTCCGGAGGTGTTGTATGTAAAATTACTTAAAAACGAAATCCTTAAAACCAATTTACCAACCTGGGATTTGATGATGAAAAACATCTATTCTTTGGGGGCATATCAAGTATCCTCTTCGGATTTTCGCTTAAATATTTTCCGCTTAGAAGAGCAATCGGGCGTAGAAAAACCACAAATGACCGAGGGGCAAAATACCAATGGCAAGTTGTGGTTACAGCTGACTAATTTGGATAATATCAATCAGCAAAACGATCGGAAGCCCGATGGCTTTTTCGACTTTATACAAGGCATTACTATTGATCCATTGAATGGCCGCATTACCTTCCCTACGGTAGAGCCTTTTGGTGCCGATTTAGCTGCACAATTTACCCCAGCTGAAGCCGCATTGTCTGCAAAATATGTCTACCAGCCTTTATATGATTTAACCAAGGCCGATGCCCAGCAACTCTACCCGCAGTTGAACAGGTACATTATTAAAGGCACCTACCAATCGCAAGTAAGTTCAGAGTTTCAACTCAATGCCATCAATATTCCTGAAGGTTCGGTGCAGGTAATTGCGGGTACCATCCCTTTGCAAGAAGGGGTTGATTATACCATTGATTACAATATTGGCCGTGTGCGAATTTTAAATCAAGCGCTCTTAAATTCTGGGCAACCTATTCGTATTAAATTAGAAAATAGCGAACTATTTGGTATGCAGCAACGCTCCCTATTTGGTACCCGGTTTGATTATAGAGCGAATAAAAAACTAAATCTCGGGGGTACTTTATTGAATTTAACCGAGCGCCCGCTAACACCCAAAGTGAACATTGGCGACGAGCCTATATCCAATACCATTTGGGGTTTAGATATGAACTACCAATCGGATTCTAGATGGCTAACCCGTATGGTAGATAAAATCCCATTTATTTCTACCAAAGAAAAATCAAGTATTACCTTTTCGGGCGAATTTGCTAAGTTTATTCCCGGCCACCCTAGCGCACTTAATTTTGCTGGTACTAAAAATGATTCGAGTTACTTAGACGATTTTGAAGCCACCCGTTCGTTAATTGATTTAAAAAGCGCCATTACTTGGCAGATATCGGGCACGCCACAACTTTTCCCCGAATCACAGCAGTTTAACAGTTTAGCATATGGCTTTAATCGAGCCCGTATTGCTTTCTACAACATCGACCCCATTTTTTATAATCGGAGCGGTGGCGTCACCCCAAGCGATGTAAAATTAAATGCCAATGAATTATCCAACCATTATAGCCGAGAGGTATTAGAAAGAGAAGTTTTCCCTTTTAAAGATTCACCTACGGGGCAACCCATGTTTTTACCTGCACTCAATATGGCTTTTTATCCAAACGAACGTGGCCCGTACAATTATGCCACGGCCGGATTGAATGCGGATGGAAAATTACTCAACCCCAAAAACAGGTGGGGAGGCATGTTCCGTAAATTGGAAAGTAACGATTTTGAAGCCCTTAATATTGAGTTTGTAGAATTATGGATGTTAGATCCATTTCTATACAAGCCCAATGCTGAAGGGGGTGATCTGTATTTCGATTTAGGTAGTATATCCGAAGATATTTTAAAAGATGATCGGAAATCATTAGAAAATGGCTTGCCCACCGATGGAGATCCTGCAAAAACAGATGCTACGGCTTGGGGTAGGGTGCCTAAATTACAACCCGTTATTCCAGCCTTCGATAATAATCCTGCAGCCCGTAAATTACAAGATGTGGGTTTAGATGGATTATCCGATACCCAAGAGCAACAATTTTTCAGCAGTTTTGTCAATCAAGTAAGCCCGCAATTGAATGCATCGGCTGCTGCAGCTTTGGCTGCCGATCCATCTTCAGATAATTACCAATATTTTAGAGGAAACGTATTTTCTGGTTCTACCAGTTCAATTCTAAAACGCTACGAAAAATATAACGGCACGGAGGGAAACTCTAAAACCCAAGAACAATCTTTGGCTGAAACGGGTATCGAAAACTCGGCGTCTACGCCGCTACCCGATGCGGAGGATGTAAATAGAGATAATAATACTTCTAAAGCCGATGAGTATTTCGAGTACAAAGTTTCCATTCGCCCGCAAGACTTACAGCAGGTGGGCAATAATTTCATTTCAGATATCGTGTCAACCAGTGTGAAGTTGGCCAATGGAAAGCAAGAAACCGTACGTTGGATTCAGTTTAAAATTCCCTTGGCACAATTTCTTACCAAGGTGGGCAATATTCAAGATTTTAAATCGATACGTTTTGTGCGTTCTTTTATGACCAATTTTGCCGATACCACCATTTTGCGTTTAGCCAAACTGCAATTGGTACGTGGCGAATGGCGCCGCTATAATGCCGAAAAAAATCCGGCTAAAGTAATTGCCGATCCGGCACTCATTAACCCGGGTTTAGACAATTCGAGCTTAGAAGTAAGTGCAGTAAATATTGAAGAAAATGGCAAGCGTAGCCCCATACCGTATGTTACCCCACCGGGTATCCTACGTGAATTAGATTTCAGTGGATTTAATGCCAATACCCGCCAAAACGAGCAATCGCTATCGGTGAGAGTAAAAAGTTTGAAAGACGGGTATGGTCGGGCGGCATTCCGTACTTCTTTTAACGATTTTAGATCGTACCGTCGTATGGAAATGTTCATCCACGCAGAAAGTGCCAATCCGGTAAATCCGATAAACGATAAAGAAGTGAGTGCTTTTATTCGCATAGGTAGCGATAATCAAGATAACTATTACGAATACAGCATCCCACTAAAAATTACGGCACCCAATACCAGCGATGCCAATGCCATTTGGCCTGCCGAGAATAAATTGGATGTGCCCTTAAGTTTATTCCAAATTGCCAAAACAGCCCGAAATAATGCTCAATTAAACGGCCTACCTTGGCCACCTAATATACCTTTCCAATACAACGATGGGCAAAATACCATAACCGTTCTGGGGCAACCCGATATGAGCAAGGTAAGGGTATACATGCTGGGTGTACGCAATCCTTTAAAAACCATAATAAATGCGGCTGACGATGGTTTAGATAAAGACGCTGAGGTATGGTTTAACGAATTGCGTTTAACTGATTTTGATGAACGTGGAGGTTGGGCGGCTACAGCCAGGTTAAATGCCAAGCTTGCCGATTTTGCTGATGTATCGGTATCGGGAAGCAGAAGCACCAATGGCTTTGGCTCCTTAGATAGGAAGGTGAGCGAACGCAACCGCAACGACCAATCTATACTTGATGTATCCTCAAGCATAGAAGCGGGTAAATTTTTCCCAAAGAGTTCGGGTATTAAAATTCCCATGTTTGTTAATTTCTCTCAGCAGGTAAGCACGCCCATGTTCGATCCTCGGGCACCCGACATCGAACTTAAAAACGCCTTAGATAATTCGCCTAAATCGGTGCAAAGAGATATTTTAAATGTGGTGCAAGATTATACTACCCGCAAGAGTATCAACTTTACCAATGTGCACAAGGTGAAAACCAATACCGAGAGTAAGCCGAAATTGTGGGATATTGAAAACTGGAGCGCCAGCTATGCCTTTACCGAATACAACCACCGCGATTTTATTAACCAGCAAAGTATACAAAAAACGTATAGGGCAGGCTTGGCCTATAATTATTCACGGCAGGCCAAATCTATAAGTCCCTTTGCTAAAATTATAAAGAAAAATAGTTTAGCGCTATTGAGGGATATCAACTTCAGCATCTTCCCGTCGGTACTAAACTTCCGTATTGATGTCGATCGGATGTACTCGGAAAATACGCTCAGAAATAACGAACCAAACAATTTTATTCCGGTGGCTACCACCTACAATAAGAATTTTCAAATGTCCCGTTTATACGGCATCAGTTGGAATTTAACCCGTTCTCTCCAACTCGATTTTAATGCTACCAATTATTCTATTATTGATGAACCCGATGGACGCATTAATGGTTTGAAACGGGATACACTTTGGCAAAACCTAATGCGTCTAGGCCGCACTACCGATTATGGCCATACGGCAAACCTTACCTACAATGTTCCAATAAGTAAACTGCCTGGCTTTGATTGGATAAGCCTTACTACTCGGTATGGCACAACCTTTAACTGGAAAACAGAACCCTTATCGAGCATAAACGACCCGAGTATTAACCTGGGCAATAGCATTCAAAATACCCGAATACTTCAGTTAAATCCATCCTTTAACTTCAGTTCGCTGTATAATAAAATTGGTTTTTTAAGGCGGATAAATACCGATGAAACAGCTAGCAAATTTGTGAAAGCTTTGGTGCATACGCTTACTAGTCTTAAAAATATTAGTGGGGCCTATACCCGAACGCAAGGTACCTTCTTGCCCGGTTATTTACCTAAAACCACAGCCTTTGGCCAAGATTTTTCTACCGATGCACCTGGTTTGGATTTTTTATTTGGTAGCCAGCGTGATATAAGACCACGGGCCATCACCGAGGGCTGGATTACCAATGACCCGCTTTTAAACCAACTGTACGTAACTGGCTTAAAAGAGGATCTCAATTTTAGAGGAACCTTAGAGCCTATAAAAGATTTGCGAATAGAATTAACCGCACTAAAAAGCAGCAATTTCAACTACTCTACCACCTTTAAATTTGTTTCGGCAAGCAATAGTTTCGAGAACCTGAACCCTATAACTACCGGCGATTACAGCATTTCGTTCTTTAGTTTTGGAACCGCCTTTAAAAAAGATAAACCAGGAAGTGCCGCCAATTTGTTCCGCCAATTCGAAAATAACCGATCTATAATTTCGCAACGCTTGGGTGCATTAAATCCGAATTCTTCGGGACTTGCCAATGGCTTTGCCGATGGCTATGGCAAGGCTTCGCAAGATGTGGTTATTTCATCTTTCTTGGCAGCCTACAGCGGAAAATCGGCTGATAAAATTAGTTTAAATACCTTCCCTAAAATTCCGATTCCGAACTGGCGTGTAAATTACAGCGGCTTAGGCAATGTTTCTTTTTTAACCGATATTTTCGCTTCAATAGATATCAATCACGCTTATAAATCTACCTATAGCATCAATGGATTTAACTCTTTAGCTCGATATTCTGAGAGTAATGGCATGGTGAATGTGCGTGATGTAAGTACTAATTTCTTACCTAAATATCAATTTAACCAAGTAACACTGTTCGAGCAATTTGTGCCGCTTCTGGGTATCGACATGCGTTTTAAAAACAACTTGAGTTCCAATTTCGAATACCGAAAATCGAGAACTATGGGCTTGAGTTTGGCAAACAGCCAGTTGGCCATGCAAACCGATGAAGCCATTGTGTTTGGTTTAGGCTACCGAACCACCGATTTTAGATTTCCATTCGGTTTATTCAAAAGCCTAAAAATGGATAATGATTTAAACTTTAAATTAGATTTTGCCATTAACGATCGTAAAACACTAATTTATCGTGCCGACGTGACCGATGCCGAAGTTTCTTCTGGAGCTAAAAATATCACCTACCGCCCATCGGTAGATTATGTGTTAAACCAGCGTTTAAACTTGCGCATTTTCTATGACGGAAACATCACCAAGCCCTATACATCGCAAAGCTTCAATACTTCCTTCAGTAATTTTGGTTTTACCCTCCGTTTTGCTATTCAATAATACTTGTTTATATATTGATATTCTACCCCATTAACCCTATTTTTGAACAAACAAAAACATAACTATGAATTTCCCATCAGAACTTAAGTATACCAGCGACCACGAATGGATTAAATTAGACGGCAACCAAGCCTATGTAGGCATTACCGATTTTGCACAGCGTGAATTAGGCGATATTGTGTATATCGACATTAATTCTTTAGGCAAAACCGTGGCCAAAGAAGCTGTTTTTGGTACTGTTGAAGCCGTTAAAACGGTTTCCGATTTGTTTATGCCCGTAGATGCCAAGGTGTTAGAGTTCAATAAAAAATTAGATACCAACCCCGAATTGGTTAATCAAGACCCTTATGGCGATGGTTGGATGGTGAAAATTGAATTGAGTGATCTTTCTCAAGTAGATGGCTTGCTGTCTGCAGCCGATTATGCTACATCGGTAGGTGCATAATGCTAAAAAAACTTTGGTATTTTAAACTTGCAGTTATTTGGTCTATTATTATTACTGTTTTGTGCCTACTGCCAAACAGCAATTTTGAAACCACGAGTACCTATTTACCAGTGGGTTTTGATAAAATAGTGCACGTAATATTCTTTTTTGTTCTAACAATTTTACTTTTCTACGGCAAAATTAAACAACAAGAAAGTTATCAATATAGACCATTTACCGTAGTTAAAATTATAGTAATTACCTCTATTATTGGGTTAAGTATTGAGTTTATGCAACGTTATATTTTTATATATAGAACTGGAGATCTTTTTGATTTCATTGCAGATATGCTTGGTGTAACGATGGGGATTTTCGGTTATATTTTTTTACATCGGGCTAAATAATCATGCGTATTACCTTAGTATATTTGGTGCTTTTTATACTCATTTTTACACTTGCTAGCTGTGGAATTTTTAAAAAATCGTGCCATTGCCCTACGGTGAAATACCAAACACAGCGTTTCAACTAGTACTTATTTGGAATCATTATAAATAATACTACCTTTGTATCACTATCGTGGAAAAAACAGCTAAAACACTATCGGATTTATTTCCGGGCGAATCGGGCATTATTAAGGAGTTTACCGACTTAGAAATGTCAGTGAAGCTGATGGAAATGGGCTGTTTACCCGGTGAACCCATTTATGTAGAGCGCATTGCCCCTTTGGGCGATCCCATTGCGGTAACTATTTCGGGCTACCAATTAAGCCTACGTAAGCAAGAAGCTTCTACCATCATTTTAGTTTAAAAAAATCAGGTGAAAAAGCAATTAAAAGTGGCGCTGGTTGGTAATCCCAACACCGGAAAGTCGACGCTTTTTAATCTGTTAACTGGTTTAAATCAAAAAATTGGCAATTTCCCAGGCGTTACGGTTGATAAAAAAACCGGTACGTATAAACTCCCCACAGGCCAAGAAGCTCAATTAATCGATTTGCCGGGAGCCTATAGCCTGTATCCTAAAAGTAAAGATGAAGGCTTGGTATTGGAGGTGTTGGCAAATACTGCTAACGAAATTCACCCCGATGTAGTGGTATTTATTGCCGATGCCACCAATCTAAAACGAAACCTTCTTTTATTTTCGCAAGTTGCCGATTTAAAACTGCCTACCATTATTGCCCTAAACATGATGGATTTGGCCAAGCGGGGTGG
>CANGZX010000019.1 GCA_947458775.1 Sphingobacteriaceae bacterium
AAGAATAAAACCCGATAGATGTCTTGTATCTCGTTTATTTTTTCGGAACTAAACCCACGACGGCGCAAGCCTACCGAGTTGATACCCACATACGAAAGAGGTTCTCTACCCGCCTTGGTATAAGGTGGTACATCTTTACGCACCAAAGAACCACCCGAAATCATCACATGGGCTCCAATGCTTACGAATTGGTGTACCGCACTCATTCCACCAATAATGGCAAAATCATCAACGGTAATGTGGCCGGCCAATTGAACACCATTGGCTAAAATACAATTATTGCCTACCACACAATCGTGTGCAATGTGGGTGTATGCCATTAATAAAACATTGTTACCTACACGTGTTTCTTTTCTGTCTGATGTTCCACGATTAATGGTTACACATTCTCTAATGGTAGTGTTATCACCAATAACCACTAAGGTGTCTTCGCCGCCAAATTTTAAATCTTGTGGTACAGCAGAAATAACCGCTCCTGGAAAAATTCGACAGTTTTTTCCAATCCGAGCACCATTCATAATGGTGGCGTTTGAGCCAATCCAGGTTCCTTCGCCTATTACTACATCTTTGTGGATGGTAACGAAAGGGTCAATAACTACATTTTCGGCAATTTTTGCTTGTGGATGTATATATGCTAATGGTTGAATCATAGATTTAGTGAGTTTTTCTAATTATTTGCGCCATTAATTCTGCTTCTACCACAATTTTGTCGCCCACAGTTCCCACGCCTTTCATTTGAGCAATTCCACGTCTAATGGGTGTAATTAAATCGCAACGAAATACCAAGGTATCTCCGGGCAGCACCTTTTCTTTGAAGCGTGCATTTTCTATTTTTAAGAAATAGGTGAGATAGTTTTCCGGATCGGGAACGGTGTGGAGCACCAAAATGCCACCGGTTTGAGCCATTGCTTCAATTTGTAATACACCTGGCATTACGGGTGAGCCCGGGAAGTGACCCTCAAAAAAAGGCTCTCCCATACTTACGTTTTTAACGCCCACCACATGATTTTTGGTTAATTCTAAAATTTTATCTACCAATAAAAATGGTGGACGATGTGGCAAAATATTCATAATTTGAACCGTATCGTATACCGGAGTGGCGTTTAAATCATATTTAGGCACATGTTTTTTACTGGTATCTTTTTTCCACTGTGCTTTAATCTTTTTTGCAAAGGCTACGTTGGCAGCATGGCCTGGGCGGGCTGCCATAATGTGCCCCTTTATGGGAACACCCACTAGGGCTAAATCGCCAATCATATCCAATAATTTATGACGGGCGGGTTCGTTTTGGTGACGTAATTTAATGTTGTTTAAAATGCCTTCGCGGGCCACATCAATATCATCTTTATTGAAGATTTTGGCTAAGTGTTTTAACTCTTCTTTGCTTACCTCTTTATCTACCACCACAATTGCATTATTTAAGTCACCACCTTTAATTAGATTGTTTTCTAATAACATTTCTAATTCGTGTAAAAAACAGAAAGTACGGCAAGAAGCAATTTCTTTTTTGAATTCACTTAGCGTGGTAATGGCTGCATGCTGACTTCCTAAAATGGGTGAATTGTAATCAATCATGCAGGTAAATCGGTAATCGTCTAGTGGCATGGCTACCATTTCTACCTTGCGATCGGGCTCGGTATAGTGAATATTTGCAGGAATGGTGTAGTATTCTCTATCGGTTTCTTGATCTACAAAACCCGCTTTTTCTAGTGCATCTATAAATTCAATGGAACTTCCATCCATAATGGGAATTTCGGGCCCATCTAATTCCATTAATACATTATCTACTTCACAACCCACCAATGCAGCCAATACATGCTCAATGGTGCTTACACTGGCTCCATTCTGAGAAATAGTGGTTCCTCTGGAGGTGTCGGTTACATTATCTACATCTGCATCTATAATAGGATTATCAGGTAAATCTACTCTCGAAAATTTATATCCATGGTTATCTGGAGCGGATTTAAAAGTGATGTTTACCGCTTCTCCGGTATGTAAACCTACGCCCGAAAGCGAAAAAGATGATTTTATGGTTCGCTGTTTGATATTCATAGTTGTTTTGTATATCAGGGCATCTCAGTGAGCGTACTCTTTATTTTTTTAAATTTTTTAATTCGCTTTCTAGTTCGGCCAGTCGGCGCTCTAGTTCGGGCAACCGCTGATAAACAACTTGAGAACGTTGATTATTGATAAATGGTGTGGCCGGAACTCCAGCCCATTTTTTACCTTCTTCTGTAAGCGACCGAGTGATACCCGATTTTGCTTGTATTTGACTACCGCTGGCAATATTTATATGCCCCACAATTCCCACTTGTCCACCAATTATATTTTGATTACCAACTTTTGCACTTCCTGAAATGCCGGTTTGAGATGCAATAACAGTGTTGGCGCCAATTTCTACATTGTGTGCTACCTGAATGAGGTTATCGAGCTTTACCCCTTTGCGAATAATGGTAGAACCCATGGTGGCTCTATCGATAGCGGTATTGGCTCCTATTTCAACATCATCTTCAATAATTACGTTGCCAATTTGGCTCACCTTACTATAGCTACCATCGGCTAGGGGTGCAAATCCAAAACCATCACTACCTACTACAGTTCCCGAATGAATAATTACTCGGTTTCCTATACTGGTTTCGAAATATAATTTTACACCTGGAAATAAAACACAATCTGACCCAACCGAAACACTATCTCCAACGTAAACTTGTGGGTATATTTTACTATTATCGCCAATAATTGCGTTAGCGCCTATGTAGGCAAAGGCTCCAATGTACACGTTTTTGCCAATTTTTGCGCTCGGGTGTATAAAACTAGGCTCTTCTATCCCGTGTTTATCCATTTTAGCGGTATTGTACATTTCTAATAACACCGAAAATGCGCTATAGGCATCAGCTACCCGAATAAGGGTGGCATTAACGGCTTGTGTACACACCATGTTCGCATTTACAATTACAATAGATGCTTTAGTGCTGTATAAATAGGGTTCGTATTTCGGATTGGCTAAAAAAGATAAGTCGCCAGCTTGGGCTTCTTCAATTTTGGCCAACTTGCTTACTGCCACATGGGGATTCCCCTCTATGGTTCCATTTAATAATTGCCCTATTTGTTGAGCAGTAAATTGCATGCGTTAGGTTTTTGTTGAACTTGGTATTTAACTCACAAAGTTAACCTTATTTAGTGTTTAGCCTAACAAAAAGTAAATTAATGGCTAATTCACCAATTCTTTAAGATAACAAAAAATGTATTTCTTAACTGTTTTTGCCAATGCTTCCAGGTTAGAATTATCAGATGCTTGGGCAATATCTACTACAGAGCCATCTTTCATTAAAATTTGAATACTCCCATCTCCTGGGCGATAGGCACTGTTTTTAATGGTGTCTGTAAATACAAAATAGGTGGCATCATCTTCAGAAACATGATAAACGGTTTTAGCTTTTTCTACCATTTGGGTAATTACATGCAATTCGGGCGCTTGGTTACTTATTTCTACTTGGTATAAGTTTCTATAAATGAGGTGCTTGCATAGCGTTGATAAAATAAGGTCGCTATCTTCTGCCCATACTTTTATGGAGGTAAATATGTCGTGATCGTCTAGCAGCGCAAAGCGCTCTAGGTGTATGGGGTTATCTAAAAAGTCTTCTTGTTTGATAATATTGTTTAGAAAATGTGCTAAACTGGGTGTAGCAAACAATATTTTTCCGTCTAAGGCAAGTTCTCTTGCTCGTTCTAAAATTTTAATCAGCAATTGTTCACCCGCAATAACCGTTTTGTGTAAATACACTTGCCAATACATCAACCTGCGGGCAATAAGAAATTTTTCGATGGAATAAATTCCTTTTTCTTCTACCACCAATTGGCCGTTATGTACGGTGAGCATTTTAATAATTCGGTCTGAACTTATTACCCCCTCAGAAACACCAGTAAAAAAACTATCGCGATTGAGGTAATCCATCCGATCTATATCCAATTGCCCAGAAATCAATTGTGAAAGGAATACTTTGTGATATTTTTTGGTAAAAATGGCAATGGCTAAATCCAACTTGCCACCAAATTGGATATTCAAACTATCCATTAATAGAGAGGAGAGGTGTTCGTGTGATACACCCTCAATTAACACATGTTCTAGTGCATGCGAAAAAGGCCCATGGCCAATATCGTGCAGTAAAATGGCAATTTGTACCGCCTCTTCTTCCTCGGGCGTAATATCTGCACCCTTTGATCGTAGGGTTTCTACAGCCATACCCATGAGGTGCATGGCTCCTAATGCATGATGAAAACGGGTGTGTAATGCCCCCGGATATACCAGGTGTGTCATACCCAATTGTTTAATGTAGCGCAAGCGCTGCATATAAGGATGTTGCAGTAAATCGAATATCAGTGCTGTGGGTATGCTGATAAATCCGTAAACCGGGTCGTTGATGATTTTTTTCTTATTCAAAGCGATGCAATATACACTACAAAAATTGCTAAATTAAATGAGACTAAAAACAGCCAATGTTGGCGTATATTAGCGTTTAACTAGAAGCAATACGGCATGCAAGAAACTTATATACTTTGGGCAGACGACGAAATTGATTTATTGCGCCCCCATATTTTGTTTTTAAACGACAAAGGTTACAAGGTAAAAACAGTAACCAATGGCCGCGATGCGCTCGAAGTATTTAAAAAAGAACATTTCGATCTTGTTTTTTTAGATGAAAACATGCCGGGTTTAACCGGCCTAGAAACCCTTACGGAGATTAAAAACATTAGTCCCGAAACACCTGCCGTATTAATTACCAAGAGCGAAGAAGAATATTTAATGGAGGATGCCATTGGGTTTAAAATTGATGATTACCTGATAAAACCCGTTAATCCCAAACAAATCCTGCTTACCATAAAAAAGCTAATTGATAATAAACGTTTGGTGAGTGAGAAAACGTCTATGGCCTACCAACAGGATTTTAGAAACCTGGGCATGATTTTGAACGAAAAACTGAATCACGATGAATGGGCTGATGTATATAAAAAACTAGTTTTTTGGGAGCTTTCTTTAGATAATTTGGAGGATGCCGGCATGCACGAAATCCTAACCACCCAAAAAGAAGAAGCCAATGCCCAGTTTTTTAAATTTATAGAAAAAAACTATGTGCACTGGGTTAATAACCCCAACCATGGGCCATTAACATCCGACCAACTTTTCAGAAAAAAAGTATTCCCTACACTTCAAACAGCGCAGCCCACATTTTTTATTTTAATAGATAATTTACGCTACGACCAGTGGCGGGTACTTAACTCGGTAATTACCGAATATTTTCGACTAGAAACTGAGGAGCATTATTATAGCATTTTACCCACTGCCACTCAATATGCCCGAAATGCTATTTTTTCGGGTTTAATGCCCACAGAAATGGAAAAAAAGTTTCCTCACTATTGGCAAAATGATGAAGATGAAGGTGGAAAAAATTTACACGAAGCCGATTTTTTAAGAGAACAAATAGCTCAAGTATACCGCAAAGACTGTCGATTTAGTTACCATAAAATTTTAACCGCCGAAAAGGGCCGCGAATTAACCGATAATATCAGCAATTTATTATCAAACGAACTCAATGTGTTGGTATATAATTTTGTAGATATGCTTTCGCATGCCCGTACCGACATGGCCATGATTAAAGAATTAGCTAGCGACGAATCGGCCTACCGTTCTCTTACACTTTCGTGGTTTATGCATTCGCCCCTATTAGATACGCTAAAAAAACTAGCCAAGAAAAAGGTGCGAATCATCCTCACCACCGATCACGGAACCATTCGGATAAAACACCCAGTAAAGGTAATTGGAGACAGAAATACCAATACCAACTTGCGCTATAAACAAGGTAAAAACCTCAATTTTAATCCTAAAGAGGTATTTTTAGTTAAAAACCCGGGCGAAGCCAAACTACCCCTACAACATTTAAGCTCTAGTTTTATTTTTGCTAAGCCCGATGATTTTTTTGTGTATCCCAACAACTACAATCATTTTGTAAACCACTACAACGATACCTTTCAGCATGGGGGTATTTCGCTAGAAGAAATGATTGTGCCCTTTGCTACGTATTTACCTAAATAATATTTTTGTGGCATGATTACACTCGTTTCCTCTATAGAAAAACTCGATGAAGCTGCACAAGAGGTACTTTTTTATGCCCAAGACTATAAAATATTTTTGTTTTTTGGCGATATGGGCGCCGGTAAAACCACGCTCATTAAGGCTATTTGTCATTCTTTGGGTGTAAACTCAGCGGTGAGTAGCCCTACGTTTTCTTTGGTAAATGAATACGAATACCCTGGAGGCTTGGTGTATCATTTCGATTGTTACCGATTAAAAACACCTACCGAGGCCCTCGATTTTGGCATAGAGGAATACTTAAGTTCCAACAGTTATTGTTTTATTGAATGGCCCGAAAAAATTGCCGATTTTTTGCCAAACACTTACCTTAAAATCAGCATTAGCAACCAAGAAGATCCGCAAAAGCGGCACATCAAATTAGAGAAAATAGGATAATGTTATGCGATTGGGTACGTTCTTAAAAACTGTACCGATTTTTCTATATCCGGAGCTAAAAAGCGATCTTTTTCTAAAATAGGCACCAGCTCTCGGTAGGCCGATACAATTTTTTCTAATGCAGGGGAACTTTTTTTCGGTCGTCTAAAAGAAAGCGCTTGGCAAGCATTCATGAGTTCGATGGCTAAAATGCGCTCTACATTGGTACATACCCGCAAACATTTGGTAGCCCCGTTGGCGCCCATACTTACATGGTCCTCTTGTCCATTACTCGATACAATAGAATCTACCGAACTTGGCGTACACAGCTGCTTATTTTCACTGGCTATGCCGGCTGCGGTGTATTGCGGAATCATGTAACCCGAGTTTACCCCAGCTTCTTGTATTAAAAACGGAGGCAAGCCACGCTGACCCGATATTAATTGAAAAATGCGCCTCTCGGAAATAGAACCCCATTCTGCCAAAGCAATACTTAAAAAGTCGAGTGCTAGTGCCAAGGGTTGCCCATGAAAATTACCTGCAGAAATAATTTCACCGCTTTCGGGGAAGATGTTCGGATTATCGGTTACAGAGTTTAGCTCCGTTTCCAGTACCGAAGTCACATAGCGCAAGGTATCTTTACTGGCACCATGTACCTGGGGCATACAGCGAAACGAATAGGGGTCTTGAACTTGTTTCCCGGGCTCGTTTACCAATTCGCTATCTTTTAAAAAATTAAAAAGTCGGTCGGCGGTTTCTACCTGCCCACGATGTGGGCGAATACGGTGGCTATCGGGTTTAAATGGATCAATACGGCAATTAAAGCCATCAGCCGAAATACTACCCGCAATATCGGCCCAAGCAGCTAGCTTTTGGGTTTTTAATAAGATGTAAACCCCATAGGCCAACATAAATTGGGTACCATTGATGAGTGCTAAACCCTCTTTAGATTGTAATTTGAGTGGTTTTAGGTTGTATTTTGTTAAAACTGTTTTTGCATCCACCCGTTTATCACCTTCCCAAACTTCACCTTCGCCAATGAGCGGCAGTGCCAAGTGTGCCAAAGGGGCTAAATCTCCCGATGCACCCAATGAGCCTTGGGTATAAATAACAGGGACTATATTCTTATTATAAAAAGCTACTAAGTGTTGTACGGTTTCTAGCGCTACCCCCGAGTGACCATAAGCCAGCGATTGAATTTTTAGAAGCAGCATTAATTTCACCACCTCTTGAGGTACAAATTCGCCGGTGCCGCAAGCGTGTGATAGCAATAGATTGTGTTGCAAATCTATTACTTGATCATTGGATACTTTTACGTTTTGTAGGTAGCCAAATCCCGTATTGATACCATAAATTGGCTCGGAATTTTTAGCCATTTTTTGATCTAAAAATGCACGACAGGCCTTAATTTTTTCTTTGGCTTCAGGACTAAGCGCTATGCTAGCCTTGCTTTCAATAATTTCTTGTATGGCTGAAAGTGAAAGTTCTTGTTTGCCTATGGCGAATGTTTTCATTCTTGCTAATTGGTTCCCAAAAATGAAAAAAAGGAATCAATAAAAGGAATTAATTTTTGAATGGGATGTAATTGAGGGTAGCGTGTACGGCAATGCGTTCCGCTATTTTATTAAACACCAATTTAGGGATATCAATTTTATGGTCCGCCAGGTTGATGTTGAATCGGGTGTCGAGTTTTATTCCATCTTTGCTTACGGTTATTTTACCCGATAAGGTCCGTTTTTGATCAACTCCATGGAGATTTAATATGCCGACGGCCGTAACATCAACTGTGCCAACTTCAGAAAAATTTATTCCCGGACTTATTTTACCTTTAAAGGTGGCATATGGATAGCGGTCGCTTTCTAAGTATTTTTCATTAAAATGTTGCTGCATGAGTTTGTTTTGAAATTCAAACTGATTGATGGGCACCCGAACCATAATTTCTAAACTTTCGGTATTTAGCATAGAAATTACGTGTTTGTTTCTGGCGTCAATATCTTCTAGTGGGGCACTAGAAAAAAACGTAATCTCACCCTTAGTGGTAGATA
>CANGZX010000020.1 GCA_947458775.1 Sphingobacteriaceae bacterium
TAGGTTTTGGTTTTCGTTGCGGTTTCTTGGGTATGTTGCACATGGAAATTATCCAAGAACGTTTAGAACGTGAGTTCAACATGACGGTAATTACCACGGTACCCAACGTATCTTACAAAGCATATACCACCAAAGGCGACGAACTACAGGTACACAATCCTTCCGATTTACCCGACCCAAGCAAATTGGAATATGTGGAAGAGCCATTTATTAAAGCCAATATTATTACCAAAGCCGAATTTGTGGGTCCAGTGATGTCACTTTGTATTCAAAAACGAGGCATTATCGTCAATCAATCGTACTTAACCTCCGACAGGGTTGAGTTGGTATTTGAAATGCCCATGGGCGAAATTGTATTCGATTTTTACGATCGCTTAAAAACCATTTCGAAGGGCTACGCTTCTTTCGATTACCACCAAACTGGTTACCGAAAATCGGATTTGGTGCGCTTAGACATGTTATTGAATGAGGAGCCGGTTGATGCACTTTCATCACTAATTCACCGTAGCAATGCCTACGAGTTTGGAAAAAAGATTTGCGAAAAACTAAAAGAATTGATTCCTCGTCAACAATTTGAAATTAAAATTCAAGCCTCTATTGGTGCAAAAGTTATTGCCCGTGAAACAATAAGCGCTTTACGTAAAGATGTAACCGCTAAATGTTATGGTGGCGATATTTCTAGAAAGCGTAAATTATTAGAAAAACAGAAAAAAGGAAAAAAACGCATGCGCCAAGTTGGTAATGTAGAAATTCCGCAATCGGCCTTTATGGCGGTATTAAAACTCGATTAAGTATGATGCAATTACTCGACGGAAAAAAGGTATCAGAAAAGCTTAAGCTAGCATTAGCTGCCGAAGCAGCCCTAGTTAGTCAACAAATTGGCCGAAAACCACATTTGGTAGCCATTTTAGTTGGCAACGATGGTGGCAGTGAAACTTACGTGGCTAGCAAAATGAAAAATTGCGAAGCCGTTGGCTTCCGATCTACGCTCATCCGTTTTAACGAAACGGTTACCGAAGCGGAGTTACTCTCTCAAATTGAAAAATTAAATAGCGATAGTGAAGTAGACGGCTTAATTGTACAATTACCTCTACCAAAACACATTGATGCCGAAAAAGTGACCGATGCCATTAATTACCGCAAAGATGTGGATGGCTTCCATCCTATTAATTTAGGTCGGATGCAACGCAATTTGCCTTGCTTTATTCCGGCAACACCTTATGGTATTACCCTGCTTTTAGAAGAATATGCCATTGAAACTGCGGGTAAACATTGTGTGGTTGTAGGCCGTAGCCAAATTGTGGGTTTACCCATGAGTATTTTAATGGCACGTAATGGCCAGCCCGGCAATTGCACCGTTACGCTGTGCCACAGTAAAACCGCCAACATTGCCGAATACACACAAAAAGCCGATATTTTGGTAGTTGCCATTGGTAAAAAGAACTTTATTACCGCCGATATGGTAAAAACTGGAGCGGTAGTAATTGATGTAGGCATGAACCGTGAAGTATCTGAAACTACCAAATCGGGCTATAAATTATATGGCGATGTAGATTTTGAGCAGGTTGCTCCAAAATGTTCGTGGATAACTCCAGTACCGGGTGGTGTGGGTCTATTAACCATCATCGGCTTGCTAAAAAATACCTTAGCGGCAGCCAATAAAACTATTTACGCATAATTATGGCTCAACAGGTTCCCGAAGATGGCACGCTCTTGCCCTTAATGGAAGAATTTTATACCATTCAAGGAGAGGGTTTTCATACCGGTAAAGCTGCTTATTTTATTCGTTTAGGGGGTTGCGATGTAGGTTGCCATTGGTGCGATGTGAAAGAAAGCTGGAATGCCGAATTGCACCCATTAACCTCGGCCGATCAAATTGTAAAAAATGCCGAACGTTTTCCAAGCAAGACAGTTGTAATTACCGGTGGGGAGCCTCTTTTGTATAATTTAGACTACCTAACTACCGAATTGCAAAAACGAGGCATTAAAACCTTTATAGAAACTTCAGGGGCCTATCCCCTTTCTGGGCATTGGGATTGGATTTGTCTATCGCCAAAGAAATTTAAAGGTCCACGTCCTGATATTTTGCCTGTAGCTGGCGAATTAAAGGTGATTGTATTTAATAAGTCGGATTTTGTTTGGGCAGAAGAACATGCAAAGCACGTTTCTCCCAACACAAAGTTGTACCTTCAACCCGAATGGTCGAAAGCGGCAGAAATTACGCCTTTAATTATTGACTATGTAAAAGAAAATCCCCGCTGGGAAATCTCTTTACAAACGCATAAATATTTAAACATCCCTTAAAAAAACACTATGGAACAAAACTTCAAAAATCACGCACGCATGGTACCAGGATACCATTATGTTTTAGGAACTCTTTTACTAGCTGGCCTCGGCGGCTCTCTAGTAAACCTATATCGCTCTGGTTATACTGAAGCGCATTATTCTGCTGCATTAATTTGCTTATTATTTCTAATTGCTGTATTTCTTACCGCTTTTACCCGATCATTCTCATTAAAAGCACAAGACAGAGCTATACGTGCCGAAGAAAATTTTAGACATTATGTGTTAACTGGAAAAGCCTTACCTAGTGCATTAACTATACGTCAGATTGTTGGTTTGCGTTTTGCTTCGGATGCAGAATTTCCGAAACTAGCTGAAAAAGCAGCTAAAGAAGGCTTATCTGAAAAAGCTATTAAAATGGAAATTAAAAACTGCAAAGCAGATACCTACAGAGTATAATTTCCAATTTTATAAAACAAAAAGCCCCGTTAGTTTCACTAACGGGGCTTTTTTATGAAATATAGTTTTACAAAATAGCTTCGCGAATACGAACCAATTTGGTTAATAAGGCTTCTAAATTATCTAAATGAAGCATGTTGGCTCCATCGGATTTGGCTTGTGAAGGCTCCGGGTGCGTTTCTATGAACAAGCCATCTGCTCCAACTGCAATAGCAGCCTTGGCAATGGTTTCAATTAAAGCAGGTTTGCCGCCTGTAACACCTGAACCCTGATTGGGTTGTTGCAACGAGTGGGTGCAATCCATAATAACCGGTACGCCAAATTCACGCATTTCCGGAATGCCTCTAAAATCAACAATTAAATCTTGGTAGCCGAAGGTGTTTCCTCTATCTGTTAATAGCACATTCGGGTTCCCCGAATCTTTTACTTTATCTACAGCAAATTTCATAGAACCTGCCGATAAAAATTGACCTTTTTTAATATTAATTACCTTTCCGGTTTTGGCAGCGGCTATCAATAAATCGGTTTGACGGCATAAAAATGCTGGAATTTGCAATACATCTACATAAGCGGCAGCCATGGTAGCTTCGCTACTTTCGTGTATATCGGTAACAGTAGGTACGCCAAATTCTTTACTCACTTTAGCCAATATTTTCAAGGCTTTTTCATCGCCAATACCCGTAAAAGAATCTACTCTAGAACGATTGGCTTTACGGTACGAACCTTTAAAAATATAGGGTATGTGTAATTTATCGGTTATGGTAATTATACGCTCTGCAATACGTAGAGCCATATCTTCGCTTTCAATAGCACATGGTCCGGCCATTAAAAAAAAGTTATTACTGTCGGTAAATTTGATTTGGGGAATGTTCTGAATAGTCATTTAATTTCCTAGTTCTGATAAAAATTTAATGCGCATTAACTGAATTTCTTCACGGGTATAATCCTCTTCACCCAATTCGTTTAAGGCATTGTCAATGGTGTCGGTTTCTGCTTGGCGAAAATAATCATAAACTTCGTCTTGTCTATCTTCATCAATCATTTCATCAATATAATAGTTTAAATTCAGCTTGGTACCCGAATTCACTATCATATCAATTTCGTTCAATATATCTGCATAACTTAAACCTTTGGCCGAAGCAATGTCTTCTAAGGCCAATTGTCTATCAATATTTTGGATAATAGATACTTTTAAAGCCGATTTATTGGCCGCACTCTTAATCACTAAATCAATCGGACGATCGATATCATTTTCTTCTACGTAGCTCTTAATAAGTGATACGAAAGGAGAACCAAATTTTGAGGCTTTACCATTTCCAACACCCGATATTTGCTTCAACTCCTCTAAATTGATAGGGTAATGTGTACACATTTCCTCCAAAGAAGGATCTTGAAAGATGACGAAAGGTGGCAAATTTTGCTGTTTAGATATTTTCTTACGTAAATCTCTAAGCAGTTGAAGTAATTCGGTATCTAACGCTGCGGTGCCTTGTGCGGCTTGTTCATCGCTATCTTCCTCGGTACTTTCCATGGGTTTGTTTAACACAAAACGAACCGAATGTGGATTATCGATGAAGTTTTTACCCAATTTGGTAAACTTTAATAAGCCGTAATTATCTATATCCTTAAACAAGAAATTATTTAAAACTGCTTGCCGAATAAGCGATTTCCAAAGCAACTCTCCATCCTCTTTACCTGAGCCGAAAAATTCGTGTTGGTTATGATTGTAAGATGATATTTGTTGATTGTCGATACCCAACATCACGTTTAGGTAATATAAATCGTCAAATTTTTCACCTACCTCATTTATAAAGGTAAGTAGTTTGTGTAAGTGGATTTCGGCATCGAAATGCTGAATGGGGTTACGACAATTATCACACATGCCGTTACAGCCCGTTTCATTAAAATTTTCGCCAAAATAATGCAGTATTTGCTTACGTCGGCACACAGCAGACTCAGAATAATCTATTACTTCTTTTAAAATTTGGGTGCCAATTTCTCTTTCAGAAACGGGCTTATCTTTCATAAACTTGGTCAGTTTATCAATATCTTTTTCTGAATAAAAAGCTACACATACGCCTTCACCACCATCTCTGCCAGCTCTACCTGTTTCTTGGTAGTAACCTTCCATACTTTTCGGAATATCGTGGTGTATTACAAAACGTACATCGGGTTTATCAATACCCATACCAAAGGCAATGGTAGCCACAATCACATCCACATCTTCCATTAAAAAAGCATCCTGTGTATCGGCACGAGTTTTGGGCTCTAAGCCGGCATGATAAGGCAAAGCTTTAATACCATTTAATTTGAGAGCTTCGGCTATTTCCTCTACTTTTTTACGGCTTAAACAATATACAATACCCGATTTTCCGGGCTGGGTTTTAATATAGCGAATCATCTCTTTCACTACATCTCTCTTTGGACGTACTTCGTAGTATAAATTAGGCCTATTAAACGATGACTTGTACAAAACCGCATCAGTCATTTGTAGGTTCTTCTGAATATCTTGTTGCACTTTAGGCGTAGCAGTAGCCGTTAAGGCAATAATGGGGATATTTTCGCCCAAGGCATTAATTACTTGACGTATTTTACGGTATTCGGGTCTAAAATCGTGGCCCCATTCCGAAATACAATGTGCCTCATCAACCGCTACAAATGAAACAGGAATTAGTTTCAAGAACTCCATATTCTCAGCTTTAGCCAAAGATTCGGGTGCTACATAAAGCAGTTTGGTATCTCCTTTTAAAATATCTTCTTTAACCTGTGTAATCTCAGTTTTATTGAGCGATGAATTTAGAAAATGGGCAATGTGGTTATTTCCTCCAAATGCTCTTAATTGGTCAACCTGATTCTTCATTAAAGCAATTAGGGGCGAAATTACAATGGCCGTACCCTCACTCATTAGAGCGGGTAATTGGTAGCAAATAGACTTACCGCCACCAGTAGGCATGATCACAAAGGTATCTTGCTTTTGCAAAATACTCGTAATAATTGCTTCCTGTTCGCCTTTAAAATTATCAAAGCCAAAGAAATGCTGTAAGTTGTCAAATAATGACTTTTTTACCTCCATTGGATGCCCCAAAAGGGAAATATTGAGATTTGTATGATATTAACTATGAAAATAACATAAATTTGTCGAATTATCAGCAATTCTCTAAAAATATTACACTTGAAAGAAAGAGACGATATACTCAGCCTAGCAAAAAATGCCTTAAAGCTCGAAATTGAAGGTATTCAGCAAGTTTCCGATCGCCTAAACATCGACTTTGTAAAATCGGTAAATGCCATTTTAACCAGCAAAGGACGTGTTGTGATAACCGGTATAGGCAAAAGTGCCATTATAGCACAGAAAATTGTTGCTACGCTCAATTCAACGGGCACACCTGCTGTGTTTATGCATGCTGCAGATGCCATTCATGGCGATTTAGGCATGATTCAGCAAGACGATGTGGTTATTTGTATCTCTAAAAGCGGCAATACTCCCGAAATTAAAGTACTTACCCCCCTATTAAAACAAGCTGGAAATACATTAATTGGCATAGTTGGCGATATTCAATCTTTTTTAGCCAAGCATGCCGATTTAGTACTTGATACCACCACGGCTCAAGAGGCTTGTCCACATAATTTAGCACCCACTACCAGTACCACCGCCCAGTTAGCCATGGGCGATGCTTTGGCAGTATGTTTGTTGGAAAGCAGAGAGTTTACCAGTTCCGATTTTGCACGTTTTCACCCAGGTGGTGCATTGGGAAAGCGCTTGTACTTGAAAGTGGGCGATTTGGCTACCC
The DNA here is from genome assembly GCA_947458775.1 of Sphingobacteriaceae bacterium. GTDB lineage: Bacteria > Bacteroidota > Bacteroidia > Sphingobacteriales > Sphingobacteriaceae > JAIPAN01. The sequence continues at coordinate 6,534 of CANGZX010000020.1, forward strand.
AAAATGAAAAACCGCAAGTAACTTCAAACACACCTGTAAAGGAAGTATTGTTAGAAATTACTAAAAACCGATTGGGAGCAGCAGCCGTTGTAGAAAATGAAAAATTAGTGGGTGTTATTACCGATGGTGATATTCGAAGAATGTTAGAAAAGGGGCAATTTTCCGAAGCCTTTACTGCTAAGGATATTATGGGAACAGACCCAAAAACAATAGATGCAAGTGCATTAGCCGTAGATGCGTTACAACAGATGAGAGCCCTTCATATTTCTCAAATTTTGGTAAGCGAAAATGGAACTTATGCCGGCATAGTGCATCTACACGATTTATTAAAAGAAGGAATTATCTAATTCTCAAACATGAAGAATTACTATGTTTTAATTATGGCTGGTGGTGTAGGCAGCCGATTTTGGCCTATCAGCAGAACCGCTCATCCAAAACAATTTATAGACATTTTAGGCACCGGAAAAACGCTAATTCAAAGCACTTACGATCGTTTTGCAAAGTTTATTCCGCAAGAAAATATTTTCGTAGCCACCAACGACCAATACCTAGATTTAGTAAAAGAGCAATTACCGGGCATTACAGCTAAACAGGTAATTACCGAACCGGTAATGCGCAATACCGCTCCGTGTATTGCTTATGCCATGTATAAAATACGCCAAATTAACCCAGATGCGGCGGTAGTAGTTGCTCCCTCTGACCATTTAATACTCGAGGAAGATGTGTTTAAAGAAGTTATTATCAATTCTTTACATACCGCAAGTACCGAAGATTGTTTAATTACCTTGGGCATTAAACCTTCTAGACCCGATACGGGCTATGGCTATATTCAATACACCACCAAAGCGCTCAATGAGAGTTTCTTTAAGGTAAAAACGTTTACCGAAAAACCCGATTTAGAGATTGCCAAATCATTTATTCAAAGTGGCGATTTTTTATGGAATGCGGGTATTTTCGTTTGGTCGGTTAAAAACATACTGCATGCCTTTGCTTTGCACTTACCGGAAATGAACCAAATTTTTAAAGAAGGCATGGGAGCATACAATGGTCCGAAAGAGCGTGAATTTATACAAACGGCCTATTACCAATGCACCAATATTTCTATTGATTATGGAATAATGGAGAAAGCGGATAATGTATTCGTTACTCCTGCTGCCTTTGGCTGGTCCGATTTAGGTACATGGGCATCGGTTTATGAATTATCTGAGAAGGATTATGTGGGAAATGCCGTAGTGCCCGAAAAAAGCGTTATGATGTATGATTCTTCAAACTGTATGGTGCACGTACCCAAAAATAAATTGGTGGTTTTACAGGGCTTACATGACTTTATTGTGGTTGAACAAAATAACATGCTACTCATTTGCCCAAGAGATGAAGAGCAAAGTGTAAAGAAAATAGTAGCAGATGTTAAAGAGCGTTTTGGGCCAGACTTTATTTAGCTTGAATACGCTGGCGAACAGCTTCGTATAAAATTACCCCTGCCGAAACGGATACATTTAATGATTCTATTTCTCCAAATAGGGGAATTTTAGCCAAATGATCTGAAATTCGAATCAATTCATCTGAAATTCCATCATCTTCGGATCCCATAATAATAGCCGTTGGAGCCGTATAATCTGGCGTATACAAGAACTCCTCTGTTTTTTCGGTACAAGCCACCAATTGCAAGCCCGAGGCTTGTAAGAAACGAGCCACCTTTTGCAAATTATCGTGTCGGCAAACTGGTAGGGTATACAAGGCCCCTGCCGAGGTTTTAATTGTATCTGGATTAATTTGTGCTGAACCTTTGGTTGGAACAACGATCGCATGCACACCCGAACAAGCAGCCGTACGGGCTATGGCACCCATATTTCGCACATCGGTAATACCATCTAACACCAAAATAAGCGGCGTTTCACCTTTTTCATAAATGGCTGGAATAATATCTTCTATTTGGTGATACGTAATTGGCGATATAAAA
>CANGZX010000021.1 GCA_947458775.1 Sphingobacteriaceae bacterium
AATCCGTAATTTGCACCAAAATTCGATGCGATTCGAAGGAACGTATGAGCGATAAAATCAAAATAGGAATTTCCATTGGCGATGTAAATGGCATCGGTTTAGAAGTGATTATCAAAACCTTAGTAGATAAACGCATCCTCGATTATTGTACGCCTATTGTGTATGGCCAAACCAAAGTGGCTTCCTTTCATCGTAAAACTATGGGAATTGATGATTTCAGCTTCAACGTAATTAACCAAGCCGCCGATGCGCATCACCGCAGAGCCAATATGATTAATTGCTGGGAAGAAGATGTGAAAATTGATTTGGGCGAAGCCAACGAAATCGGCGGAAAATATGCCTTTTTATCATTAGAACGAGCTACCAACGATTTAATAGCCGGCGAAATTGATGCCCTGGTTACCGCTCCTATTAACAAACAAAACATTCAGAGTGAGGCCTTCACCTTTGCAGGGCATACCGAATACATTCAAACCAAAGCTGACGCCTCCGATTCGCTCATGCTCTTAATGGGCGAAGATTTACGTGTAGGCGTAGTTACCGGCCACGTGCCCTTGAGCGAAGTGCCCAAAAGCATAACCAAAGAAAAAATTTTAAGCAAATTAGCGCTCATTAACGAAAGTTTAAAAGGTGATTTTTGGATTGAAAAACCCAAAATTGCGGTATTGGGCCTAAATCCACATGCCGGCGATTCTGGCTTATTGGGCAAAGAAGAAGAAAGCATCATTGCACCGGCCATTGCCGAAGCGAATAAAAACGGGTTATTGGCCTTTGGACCTTACCCCGCAGACGGCTTTTTTGCCAACCAAAGCTGGAAAAAGTTTGATGCCGTATTGGCCATGTACCACGATCAAGGCTTAATTCCTTTTAAACAACTGGCTTTTCACCAAGGAGTAAACTTTACAGCCGGTTTGCCGGTGGTACGCACCTCCCCCGATCATGGAACCGCTTATGATTTAGCTGGAAAAAACGAAGCCGATGCCGGATCTTTCCGAGAAGCCGTATTTGCGGCCATTCATATTGTGAAGAATCGCAGGGAAAATGCCACTTTAACGGCCAAACCCTTAAAGGTGAGCAAGCTTTCTAGAGATCGCGATTAAGCGCCCATAGCCTTTTTCCAAAAAACTGTTTCCGCTTAGAATAATTTTTCCTAAATTTGCAGGCTTAACTGTCGTGCTTTGAAATTTTTACAGCAATACCGAATTCCGTTCTCCGGCCTTAAAATCGGGAAACATATGTTTGAATACGAGATAAACGAACAATTTTTTAAAGAATTTGAGTATTCACTAGTACAAAAAGGCTCCCTGAAAGTAGCCCTCGAATTTGATAAACAAGAAACCATGCTGGTGCTTAATTTTCGAATTGATGGCGAAGTATTTCAGAACTGCGATGTGTGTTTGGCCGATTTTCCAACACCATTGCACTTAGAACAGCAAGAAATTGTAAAGTTTAGCAACGATGAACTGTTAGAAGACAACGTTGACGAACTGATTGTACTGAACAAAAACGAGAACGAACTAGATGTATCCGCTTTAATTTACGAATACATTATGCTAGGCGTTCCTACGTTTAACCGCTGTAAAGAAGAGGGAAAAACGACTTGGTGCGACGCAGAAATGCTAGAAACGCTGAAAAAATTAGCAGCACCAGAAGAAAAAACAGAAGAAGTGGGCGACCCACGTTGGGAAGCCTTAAAAAATATTACTAACAAGAATAAATAACAGGAAGCTATGGCACATCCAAAACGGAAAATCTCCAAATCGAGAAGAGATAAAAGAAGAACGCATTACAAAGCAGAGGCTCCAACCCTGTTTACTTGCAAAACAACTGGTGCAGTGCACTTACCTCACCGTGCATACAACGTTGATGGCAATTTGTATTACAGAGGTAAATTAGTAATCGAAAACACCAGTATCGCTTAAGTTTAATTTTCTAAAATGAAAATTGGCTTAGATTTTATGGGTGGAGATTATGCTCCCAAAGCTACTGTTTTGGGTGCTATTGCAGCCCAGCAAGTCTTATCCCCCGATCAAAAAATTGTATTGTTTGGCGATACCGAGCAAGCGCTCCCTATTTTAGCCGAACAGCAAATTGATGCCTCGTGCTTTGAATTTGTTCATTGCACCGAAGTAATTAGTATGGGCGAACACCCCACTAAAGCCATCACTCAAAAACCAAATTCCAGCATTTCTGTTGGTTTTCAATACCTAAAAGAAGGAAAAATTGATTCTTTTGCCTCGGCCGGAAACACCGGAGCCATGTTAGTGGGCTCCATGTTTAGCGTACGAGCCATTGAAGGCGTGCAACGCCCAGCCATTGCCACCAATGTACCCAAACTAAAAAACGGGTTCGGCATTATGCTCGATGTAGGTGCCAACGCCGATTGCAAACCCGAAGTATTGGCCCAATTTGGCGTTTTGGGAAGCATTTTTGCAGAAGCCGTATATGGCATTAGCAATCCAAAAGTGGGCTTAATGAACATTGGCGAAGAAGAAGAAAAAGGCAACTTAGTAAGCCAAGCGGCTTTCCCGCTCTTAAAAGATCAAAAAAACATCAATTTTATAGGAAATATTGAAGGTAGAGATTTATTTAACGAGAAAGCCGATGTAATTGTGTGCGATGGCTTTACCGGAAACGTAATGCTTAAACTAGCCGAAACCTTCTATATTTTAACGCTAAAAAAAGGATTTAAAGACGAGTTTTTCGATCGCTTTAACTACGAACAATACGGAGGCAGCCCTATTTTAGGAGTAAATGCCCCGGTAATTATAGGTCACGGTATTTCTAGCCCAGAGGCCATAAAAAACATGATTTTGCTGTCAAAAACCATGATTGAGTCGAAATTAGTCGACAAAATTAAGGCAGCCTTCACTTCATAAACATTCCTTTATGCAACAAATTCGTGCGGCCATTACCGCAGTAAACGCCTATGTTCCCGAGTATGTTTTAAGCAATGCCGAACTCGAAAAAATGGTGGATACCAACGACGAATGGATTGTAAGTAGAACCGGTATTAAAGAACGTCGCATTTTAAAAGGCAAAGGCCTAGGCACTTCCGATATGGCTGTACCTGCCGTTGAAGGTTTGCTTAAAAAAAGAGGCATTGCAGCCGAAGAAATTGACCTGATTATTTTTTGTACCACCACCCCCGATATGCCCTTCCCGGCATCGGCCAATATTTTAGCCGATAAAATTGGGGCTATAAATGCCTGGGGCTTCGATTTAAATGCCGCTTGCTCGGGCTTTATTTATGGTTTAACCACCGGTTCGCAATTCATAGAATCGGGTAAACACCAGAAAGTATTGGTAGTAGGGGGCGATAAAATGTCGTCTATCATCAACTACGAAGACCGTGCCACCTGCATTATTTTTGGCGATGGTTGCGGAGCTGTATTACTAGAACCAAATACTGAAGGTTTGGGCATACAAGATGCCATTCTGAAAAGCGATGGTTCGGGCGGACAATATTTAAACATGAAAGCCGGCGGATCGGCCAATCCGGCTAGCCACGAAACTGTAGATGCCAAAGAGCACTATGCCTACCAAGAAGGCCAAGCCGTATTTAAGTTTGCTGTAACCAATATGGCCGATGTAGCCGCAGAAATTATGGAACGCAACCAATTAACGGCCGATGATGTAGCTTGGCTGGTTCCGCATCAAGCCAATAAACGCATTATTGATGCTACTGCCAACCGCATGGGCGTAGGACCGGAAAAAGTAATGGTAAATATTGAGCAGTATGGCAATACCACCAACGGTACTATTCCGTTATGCTTAAACGATTGGGAATCGAAATTAAAAAAAGGCGATACCCTTATTTTAGCCGCTTTTGGCGGTGGTTTTACCTGGGGTTCGGTATACCTAAAATGGGCATATTAACCAAAGAAAAGCTATTTGAAATAATTATCTTAAATTTGACCCCAAGAAAGTTTAATAAATTGATTTAATAAGAAAAAAATGGATATTAAACAGATTCAAGATCTCATCAAATTTGTGCACAAATCAGGTGTAAATGAGGTTTCTATCGAAGAAAACGATTTTAAAATTACCATAAAGACCAATCAGGCTCCTACCGTGGTAACGGCTTCCATTCCGGCAGCAGCACCCCTGGCGGCAGCGCCTGCTCCTGTGGCAGCAGCGCCCGTAGCAGCAGCAGCACCGGCAGTTAGCGAATCTGATAACTATTTGACCATTAAATCGCCAATGATTGGTACGTTTTACCGCTCGGCTAGCCCAGATAAACCATCCTTTGTGAACGTGGGCGACGAAATTAAAGCTGGCCAAGTATTGTGCGTGGTAGAAGCCATGAAATTATTCAATGAAATTGAAGCAGAAATTTCAGGCCGCATAGTAAAGGTATTGGTAGATAATGCCAGTCCAATCGAATACGATCAGCCTTTATTTTTAGTAGAACCCGTATAAGTTCATCGTAAATCTGTATTAAAACCGATTATCGAACCGATAACGCTATTCTCATGTTCAAAAAGATATTAATTGCCAACCGTGGCGAAATTGCCCTACGCATCATTCGTACCTGTAAAGAAATGGGTATTAAAACCGTAGCCGTGTACTCTACCGCCGATCGTGAAAGTTTACACGTACGTTTTGCAGACGAAGCGGTATGTATTGGCCCACCACCCAGCAAAGATTCGTATTTAAGTATTCCGAACATTATCTCGGCTGCCGAGTTAACCAATGCCGATGCTATACACCCAGGATATGGATTTTTATCTGAAAACGCTAAATTTTCTGCTATTTGCCAAGATTACGGTATTAAATTTATTGGCGCCACACCCGACCAAATTAACGGCATGGGCGATAAAGCCTCGGCTAAAGAAACCATGAAAAAAGCCGGAGTGCCTACTATACCGGGTTCTGAGGGTTTATTAAGCGATGTTGCACAAGGCATTAAAATTGCGAATGAAATTGGCTATCCGGTGATTTTAAAGGCAACTGCCGGTGGTGGTGGCCGCGGCATGCGGATAGTTTGGAAAGATGAAGAATTTGAAAATGCTTGGGATAGTGCACGCCAAGAATCGGGTGCTGCCTTTGGTAACGACGGATTGTATCTTGAAAAATTTATTGAAGATCCACGCCACATTGAAATTCAAATTATTGGCGACCAATACGGTAAAGCCTGCCACCTTTCTGAACGTGATTGCTCTATACAGCGCCGTCACCAAAAATTGGTGGAAGAATCTCCTTCACCTTTTATGACCGCCGATTTGCGCAAACGCATGGGCGAAGCGGCTATTAAAGGTGCGCAATCCGTAAACTACGAAGGTGCCGGAACTATTGAGTTTTTAGTAGATAAACACCGCAATTTCTACTTCATGGAAATGAATACCCGTATTCAAGTAGAACATCCGGTAACCGAAGAAGTAATTAACTTCGATTTAATAAAAGAACAAATTAAAGTAGCCGCTGGCGAACCTATTAGTGGTAAAAACTACGAGCCAACCATGTTTGCCATCGAGTGCCGTATAAACGCTGAAGATCCATACAACAACTTCCGTCCGGCACCTGGCTTAATCAAACATTTCCACTCTCCGGGTGGCCATGGTGTACGGGTAGATACCCACGTTTATGCCGGTTATCAAATTCCGTCGAATTATGATTCTATGATTGCCAAGCTAATTTGCGTAGCGCAAAGCCGCGAAGAAGCCCTTTGCACCATGGAACGTGCCCTAAGCGAATTTGTAATTGAGGGCATAAAAACCACCATTCCTTTCCATTTACAATTAATGAAAGACCCCGATTTTAGAGCCGGAAATTTCACTACCAAGTTTATGGATACCTTTGAAATGAAAAGCTAATACAATCTACAAGAAGATGCCATTCTAGAACAAAAGAATGGTATTTTTACAGCTCCAAATGAGCGAAGAAACACCAAATAGAGCGAAAAAATCGAGAAAGCCAGCTACACTCGAAGAAGAAATGTCTTTTTTTGGACATTTAGCCGTATTGCGTTGGCACCTAGTTCGGGCTGCATTGGCCATTGTGGTATTTACTTCTTTAGCTTTCGTTTATTACGATTTTATTTTCGATACCATTATCATGGGGCCCAAAAAACCAGATTTTTGGACCTACCGCATGATGTGTCAACTGGGGGAACGCTTTGACCTTGGCCCCGACTTTTGCATCAAAGAAATTCCTTTTAACATCATAAACACCGAAATGGCAGGGCAATTTACCCTGCAACTAAATTCGGCACTAATTGTAGGCTTGATTTTAGGTTTCCCCTATTTACTTTGGGAAATTTGGCGTTTTGTGAAACCCGCACTGAGAACAAGTGAACGCAAATCGGCCACGGGCTTTGTGTTTTTTGCCACGCTCTTATTCATTATGGGCATTTTATTTGGTTACTATATCATTTGCCCACTTTCTATAAACTTTTTGGCAAACTACACCGTTAGCAGTATTATTGTAAACAACATCAGTATCGATTCCTATCTATCTACCGTAGCAACCCTAACACTAGGATCTGGCATCATTTTCGAATTGCCCATCATCATCTATATTTTATCGAAATTAGGCATGATGACCCCGAAATTTATGCGTAAAAATCGCAGTTATGCCACGGTACTTATTTTAATTATTGCAGCATTGGTAACGCCAACGCCCGATATATTTACCATGCTTACGGTAAGTTTCCCACTATTTTTATTATTCGAAATCAGTATTCTGGTATCTGCAAAAGTAGATCGCAGGCGCAAAAAACGTGAAGTTGAATTTTACAGCAACTAAGTGTTTTAAATTATCATCAAAATTTTACGAAAAGCTAGCGCAGAAAAATTTACATTTGAGTTATGTCAACCAAACCTATGCGCATTGCTCTCGGAGCCGACCATGCTGGATTTGCCTACAAGCAAACATTATTGGCACACCTTAGCCAAAACGAACTGAAGGATTTCGGTGCCTATAGCACCGATTCGGTAGACTACCCAGATTTTGCACACCCCGTAGCCTTAGCTGTAGAAAGCGGTGAATACGACTTGGGTATACTAATTTGCGGCAGCGCCAACGGCGTAGCCATGGCAGCCAACAAACACCAAGGCATACGAGCGGCTATTTGCTGGACCGTAGAATTGGCCGTACTGGCCCGCACCCACAACGATGCAAATGTATTGTGCTTGCCTGCACGTTTCATTTCCGAGGCCGATGCACAAGCCATATGCGATGCTTTTTTACAAACCGAATTTGAAGGCGGCAGACACGCCAACAGAGTACATAAAATATCTTGCTAAAACCATAAACTAAATTTAATAAAACATGAAACACAATCGTTCCATTTTTATCCTTGCAGCAGCCTTATTGCTAGGCAATGCCGCGGTAGCTCAGGATAAAATTGCCGTTAAATACGGAAATTACATTACGAAAGAAGATGCCTACAAACATTTGTCGGTATTAGCTTCTGACGAGTACGAAGGTCGCGAAACCGGAAAACCGGGCGCATGGAAAGCTGCCGAGTACATTTCGGCTCAATTTAAAAGCCTTGGATTAATAGCACCGGTAAATGGCAGCTATTTGCAAAAAGTGCCTTTGGTAGAAATTGCTCCAGGCAACTCTACCTTAAAAGTGGGCAAAGCAAGCTTTACCAATTTTAAAGATTTCTACACTTCAAGCTCTAAAGTAGATTTTACCAAAAGCATTAACGAAGTTGTTTTTGTAGGCTACGGCATTGAAGATGAAAAATTCAACGAATTAGCCGGATTAGACCTTAAAGGGAAAGTGGTGATTTTTTCTACTGAAAAAGAACCATTCGTAAACGGAAAATCTATCATTACAGGAACAGAAAAAGCATCTACTTGGAATGCGGCTAAACGCTTACGCAATTTGCAAAGTAAAAAACCAGCCTTAATTATCAGCTTTAACCCCGATTTGGAAAGCAATTTGAAACGCATGGCTAGTTATTTACAAACTGGTCGTTTAATTTTAGATAAACCAAATCAGCCGGTACAAGCATCGGTAATTACTGTTTCTAAAGCCGTAGCAAATGCCATATTAGCGAAAACTAAAGTAAGCATTACCGACTTAACCGCAGGCATTGCCAGCAGTGGAAAACCAGCTTCAAAAGCAGTTAAAACCAGCGTACAGGCAAGTGTGCTTTCTAAAGTAAGCAACGTTAAAGCCGACAACGTAATGGGCTTAGTGGAAGGTACCGATTTGAAAGACGAAATTGTAGTAGTAAGCGGCCACTACGACCATATTGGTTTAACTACAGAGGGAACCGATAAAGTAAATAATGGTGCCGATGACGATGGTTCTGGAACTACCGGTGTATTGGAAATGGCGCAAGCTTTTGCTAAAGCCAAAGCTGAAGGCCATGGCCCACGCCGTAGCATCTTATTCTTAGCGGTTTGTGGCGAAGAAAAAGGCTTATTAGGTTCTGAGTGGTATTCAGAAAGCCCAATTTTC
>CANGZX010000022.1 GCA_947458775.1 Sphingobacteriaceae bacterium
AACACAAGGTGCCTGGACAGTTAATGGTGCTCCGGTAAGCCTAGATACTTTGGTGATTAAGGACAACCTATTGCATATTCTGCATCAAAATACTTCTTATCGGGTAGAAATTGTCTCGTTCTCTAAAGAAGAAAAAACGGCTAGTATTAAAGTAAATGGACATACCTACAGCATAGCCATTAAAGACCGGTTCGATGATTTACTGCATCAATTGGGCTTAGATAACCTGCAATCTACTAAAGTGGCCGAATTAAGAGCGCCCATGCCAGGTTTGGTACTTTCGGTGTTGGTAAAAGAAGGTGATGAGGTCAAAAAAGGCGATAATTTATTCGTATTAGAAGCCATGAAGATGGAGAACATCATTAAATCTCCGGCAGATGTGACCATTAAATCTATCAAAATTAAAGCTTCAGATAAAGTAGAGAAAAACCAGGTGCTTATTCAATTCTCTTAAATAAAAAAAGGACCTCAATTTCTGGAGATCCTTTTTTAAAAGCCACCTGTTTTCTTATTTTTTATTGGTTCTAAATTGAGGCTTGCCGCTTTTGCTACTTACCTCGGGTGAACCCACTAAAGTCATGGCGCAACGGAAACCCACTTCGGCACTAGCCTCGTCTTGTTGCATATATCTACGGGTAGCTGGGTTTAACCAGTAGGCTCTATCGTTCCAAGATCCCCCTTTGTATACTCTCGATTTCTCGTTTACCAAACTGCTCACGCCGTATAATTCTTTAGCATTATCATCTACACCCATTTGGTCTACTGAGCGTTTGTCTGCTTTAAAGGCAGAATCAGGTTTAACACCAGCTTGTAGTTCTTGCCAAGTTTGTTTTTTGGCCGTAACAGATGGCGTGGTTTCTACTTTCCCGTATTTATCTTTTTTGTAAGTCCCTTTTTTCTTGTCAGCAAGGGCCTTATCTACGTATTCATTTCCACGGTATGGGTTAAACTCCTCAAACTCCTCAAAAGAAAGTTTTCGGTACACATCTGCAGTCCATTCGTTTACGTTACCTGCCATGTTATACAAGCCAAAATCGTTTGGGTTAAAAGATCTTACTGGTGCGGTAATGTCCCCTTTATCATTTAACCAACCCCCAGTACCCATATTATCACCCCCACCACGTTTAAAATTAGCCATAATTAAACCTTGTGTTTTCTTTTTGGCAGAACGCACGCCCATGCCATTCCAAGGATAAATTCTTCCATCTTCAATGTTTTCATAGATAGTGTTACCTGCCAATGCCAAAGCAGCATATTCCCATTCTGCTTCTGTTGGTAAACGGTATGGCTCTTTTAAAATACCATCTTCTAAACGTACCGGACGCGTAACACCTACTGTTACTGACGTTGTGCCTGCTGCCGGAGCAGCTGCTGAAGAGTTCGGATTTAAATCTTTTTTCATCCTCTTGCCGTCAATACCCAGGCCGCGGTATTGCCCATTGAGGTAGATATCGGTATTAAATGGTTTTACACTATCTGGCAAGCTAGTGGTTGCAGCGCCAGCCACCCCTGTTACAGGTGTGCCTTTATAAGCAGCTAAATAGCCACTTTTACGTAAAAGATCTTCATTTACTCTATCGGTACGCCAAACGCAATAATCACGTGCTTGTTCCCATGTAACTCCTACTACTGGATAATTTTGGTATGCTGGGTGGCGTAAGTAATTGTTTACCCAGGGTTCGTTGTACGATAATGGTCTACGCCAAACTAAGGTATCAGGCAGTGCATTATAGTAATATTCGGCATCGTCTTTAAAATTGCGTTTAATCCAATATAAATATTCTAACCAATCTACATTGGAAACCTCGGTCTCGTCCATATAAAAGGAGGCTACAGTTACACGGCGCTTGGTATTATCGTTTTCATAAGCTAAATCTTGGTTTAAGCTACCTCCCATTACAAAAGTACCACCTTCAATGGCAATTAAACCGGGCCCGGGCCCCCTTTTTACCTTTCCAGCAACCTGAAAACCGCCGTTAGATTTATTGTTGTAGGCCATTCCTGTTTTAGAGGATGTGTTTTTTTTACTGCAAGATGTAAGTGTTATACTAATAAGTAACACCCATGCAATAGAACCGCTATATAGTATTATCTTATTCATAATTAGGGGCTTTATTAAGCATCGAGTTGCTAAAATAGGTTATTTACGCTAAAACACCAAAACACCCACATGTTTATTAAGTCCAATTTTGGCAGGTATTTTTATACAATCAAAACTCAATTGTTTCTATATTCGTATATTGTATACATTCGAAACAAATTGAAAACAATTTTTCACACTATGCGTTGTAGTTTATACTTTTTTTTATTCATAGGATTAAGCATACAGGTATCTGCCCAAGGCATTGGTTCATCCGCTTTTTCTGATGGGAAAAAACCGAATAGTATACAAACAGCCATGTCTTTTTTACTCATTACGCCCGATGCAAAAGCTGGGGCTATGGGCGATGCCGGTGTAGCCACTACTCCCGATTTGTATTCAATGCATTGGAATCCGGCTAAGTTGTCGTTTTCAGATGGCTCTTCCGGTGGTTCACTTTCGTATTCTCCTTGGCTAAAAAATTTGGTTCCCGATATCAATTTTGCTTATTTAACTTATTTTAAAAAATTGGCCGATCAAGGTGTTTTAGCAGGCTCTGTCCGCTATTTTTCTTTGGGCGATATTCAACTAACCGATATAAATCAAGTTGATTTGGGAACCTATAGTCCCAACGAATTTGCAATTGATGCGGCTTATTCTAGAAAATTTGGTGAAACTTTTTCATTGGGCACCGCTATCCGCTATATTCGCTCTAGCTTAAGTAATGGGCAATTTTCTGCTAGCGACGTGTTACGTCCAGCTTCGGCCTTTGCTGCAGATGTTTCGGCATATGGCACCAACCCTACCACTATTTTGGGCAAAGTAGCACAAGTGAGTTGGGGTATTAATATTTCTAATATTGGTACCAAAGTAAGTTATGCGCAAGGCGGATCAAAGTATTTTTTACCCACTAATTTACGTTTAGGCGTTGCAACTAGTTTGGCAATGAATGATCTTGATAAATTAACGATTACGCTAGATTTAAATAAATTATTGGTGCCCACTTCGCCCGAACTCGATGCCAATGGGAAAATTATTGCTGGTAAAGACCCCAATCGTTCCATGGTTTCGGGTATTTTTGGCTCCTTTTCAGATGCTCCAGGTGGCTTTTCGGAAGAACTGAGAGAAATTAATTATGCGATGGGCGCTGAATATATGTTTAGTAATCAATTTGCTTTACGTACGGGTTATTTTTATGAGAATCCCACGAAAGGCGATCGTCAATTTATTACGGTAGGTGGCGGGTTTAAAACGCAGAAAATAGGCATAGATTTAGCGTATATTTTAGCCAATCAACAAAAAAGCCCAATGGCCAATACACTACGATTTTCTTTAACTTATACATTACCCTCAAAAATTAACTAGCACTTTATTGAAAATACGAGTAGGTTTTGGTTTTGATGTCCATCAGTTAGTTGAAAAGCATCCCTTTATTTTGGGTGGTGTAAATTTAGAACACCATGTAGGTGCCTTTGGCCATTCGGATGCGGATGTATTGGTACATGCTATTTGCGATGCCTTACTTGGAGCAGCTAATTTAGGCGATATTGGCCATCATTTTTCGAATACAGATGCCCGTTGGAAAGGCATCAGCAGTTTAATTTTGCTACAAGAATGTGTAAAGTTATTGGCCAAAAAAGGGTGGACCATTGGCAATATCGATGCCATGATTTGTTTAGAAGCCCCCAAAATTAATCCACATGTGCCGGCCATGAAACAGCATATTGCTAGTGCTGCTGGTATTTCTGAAGAGGATATTTCTATAAAAGCCACTACCAATGAAACTATGGGCTTTATTGGTCGCCAAGAGGGTATTGTAGCCTATGCCGTTTGCCTTATTGAAAAAGCTTAATCTTTTTTAGGCTCCACACCAGAAAAATCTGCCGAACATTTACAGGAGCTTCCACAACTATTTTTAGCCGTAAAATTGCGATACAGCATTCGGCCTAGGTAGGCTACTGCTAAACCAAATACGGCAACTACGGCTATTTCTTGTACGTTCATGTGGTGCAAAGTTAATGTATTTGTTTGTTATGAACTGTCATCGCAGTCTAAAATACACCTTTGCAGAGTTTTACGGTTTTAAAACCATACCTTTGCAAAAATTTTCTTTTAAAACAATTCAATGCAAAAAATTAGAAACATTGCCATTATTGCCCACGTTGACCACGGTAAAACGACTTTGGTTGATAAAATTTTACATTCTTGTTCCATTTTTCGTGACAACGAGCAAACAGGCGATCTCATATTAGATAACAACGATTTAGAGCGTGAACGTGGTATTACCATCGTTTCTAAAAACGTTTCGGTACAATATAAAGATGTAAAAATCAATATTATTGATACACCTGGTCACGCCGACTTTGGCGGTGAGGTGGAGCGTGTATTAAAAATGGCTGATGGTGTATTGTTATTATGCGATGCTTTTGAAGGCGCCATGCCTCAAACTCGTTTTGTAACCCAAAAAGCATTGGCATTGGGTTTAAAACCTATTGTTGTTGTAAATAAAGTAGATAAAGAAAACTGCCGGCCAGAAGAAGTGTACGAACAAATTTTCGAATTGTTCTTCAATTTAGAGGCTACCGAAGAACAGTTAGATTTTCCGGTAATTTACGGTTCTTCTAAACAAGGCTGGATGAGTACCGATTGGAAAACCCCAACCACTGATATTTTTGCCTTATTGGATGCTGTGGTTGAAAACATTCCGCCGGCACCTATAAACGATGGCACGTTACAAATGCAAATCACCTCGTTAGATTATTCATCTTTCGTAGGTCGTATTGCCATTGGTCGTGTACACCGTG
Source organism: Sphingobacteriaceae bacterium (assembly GCA_947458775.1). Taxonomy (GTDB): domain Bacteria; phylum Bacteroidota; class Bacteroidia; order Sphingobacteriales; family Sphingobacteriaceae; genus JAIPAN01. The sequence goes on from CANGZX010000022.1 coordinate 4,885, forward strand.
GTTCTATAAAAGAAAACCAGCCCGTTACCTTAATTAAGCGTGATGGTAAAGTAGTAAAATCGAGAGTAAAAGAATTATACACCTTTGAGGGCTTAGGTAAGGTTAAAACCACCGAAGTGCGCTCGGGCGATATTTGCGCCGTAGTAGGTATTGATGGTTTTGATATTGGCGATACCATTGCCGATTTTGAAGCTCCAGAACAATTACCGGTTATTAGTATTGATGAGCCAACCATGAACATGTTGTTTACCATTAACAACTCTCCATTTTTTGGTAAAGAAGGTAAATTGGTAACCTCACAACGCATTAGAGATCGTTTGTTAAAAGAGATGGAAAAAAACTTGGCCTTAAAGGTTTTAGATACGCCATCTCCTGACTCTTGGTTGGTATACGGTCGTGGTATTCTTCACTTGTCGGTTTTAATTGAAACTATGCGTCGCGAAGGCTATGAAATACAAGTAGGCCAGCCACAAGTTATTATCAAAGAAATTGATGGCAAGAAATGTGAGCCGATTGAAACGCTAATTGTAGACGTCCCGGGTGATGTTTCTGGAAAAGTAATAGAATTGGTTACGCAACGTAAAGGGGAGTTGTTGGTTATGGAGCCAAAAGGCGATTTGCAACACTTGGAATTCGAAATCCCTGCTCGTGGTATTATTGGTTTACGTAACAACGTATTAACCGCTACAGCGGGTGAAGCCATTATGGCTCACCGTTTCAAAGCGTACGAGCCCTGGAAAGGAACCATCCCTGGTCGCTTAAATGGCGTATTGGTTTCTATGGAAAAAGGAATGACCACAGCTTATTCTATTGATAAATTACAAGATCGTGGCCGTTTCTTCGTAGATCCGGGTGTAGATGTATATGAAGGCCAGATTATGGGCGAACACATTCGCGATAACGATTTAGTGGTAAATGTGGTAAAAGGGAAAGCCTTAACCAACATGCGTGCTTCTGGTACCGATGATAATACTCGAATTGCCCCAGCTATTAAATTCTCTTTAGAAGAAGCTATGGAGTATATACAAGCCGATGAGTACATTGAAATAACGCCGGTGAGTATGCGTTTACGCAAAATTTATTTAACAGAAAACGAACGCAAAATCAATGCAAAGAAATTTGCCAATTAATTTCTCGTTTTCTTACTAAAAACAGCGCTCTTCGAATTGCCGGAGAGCGCTGTTTTTTTATACATTTGTTTTGAATGAAAATACCAGCACTACCAGGTTTTGAGCAGGCAGCATTTCAGAAGTATGTAAAAAATACCGGCTGGTTGCTAGCAGGCAAACTTTTAAGTTTGGTAGTGGGCTTTATCATAGCCCGTTATTTAGGCCCCTATGCGTTTGGCGATTTAAGCTTTGCCGATGCCTTTGCCGCTCTTTTTGCTGCAGTGGGCACACTGGGTTTAGATAGTTTTATTATTCGCGAAATCATACAACACCCCGATAAACGTGACGAAATTTTAGGCACCTCTTTGGTGATGCGCCTAGCCGCCAATGCGGTACTTATTCCGCTAGCTATTCTTACCTATTTGGCTTTTCGCCAATTATCTACCAACGAAACGGAGGTATCTCTGGCTCTCTTAATTGCTTTTTGTAGCTCGGCGGCTTTATTTAAGTCTTTCAATATTATCGATTCGTATTTTCAGTCGCAGGTTGCTTCTAAATATGTGGTGCATGTACAGAATGTATGTTTAGTGCTTTCCACCGGTGTTAAAATTGCTTTAATTTATAACCATGCACCAGTACTTTATTTTGCCGGGGCGCTGGTGTTCGATAGCGCTATTTTAGCTCTTGGCCTTCTGTTTATTTACAAGCGTAAACCGTTACATCTACATACCTGGACCTTCAATTGGGTACGGGCAAAATCGCTTATTCAACAATCATGGCCATTAATTTTAACAGCCGTAATGATTTCTATTTATATGAAAATAGATCAAGTGATGTTAAAATCGGCCGGTAGTAAAATTGTGGGTATTTACAGTGCAGCTGCCCGCATTAGCGAATCGTGGTATTTTATTCCCGTGGCTATAGTCACCTAGGTATTTCCGGCCATTATTCATGCCCGCAAAACTGATATTGAACGCTACCACAAACGCCTGCAAAATTTATACGATTTATTGGTTGCAATCAGTTTGCCAGTAGCCATTTTGGTAAGCATTTTTGCCAATCAAATCATTCATATTTTATACGGAAATCCGTACCAAGGAGCAGGCATTTTGTTATCTATTCATATTTGGTCGGGTATTTTTGTGTTTTTAGGAAGTGCCAGCAGCCAATTTTTATTAGCCGAAGGTTTCACCCTCATTTCCTTTTCGCGAACCGCTTTTGGGGCTTTGGTAAATGTAGTACTCAACCTATGGCTTATTCCTATATACGGTGCTTTGGGAGCATCTATTGCTACCCTTATTGCCTATGCTAGTTCAACCTTTTTTATACTAGCCATTCCTCATACCCGAGAGCAGGGGCTTCGCATGTTAAAATCTCTGTTCTTAATATCAATCATTCAAAAAATAGTTAAAAAGTGAAGGTGAAATATTCCAAATTAAGTTTACTGAAATGGCCCAAACTCAAGACCCTTTTGTCTTTTGGAACTAAAGGGTATTTAGCCGATATCGGTTGGATACGTTCTTTTGATACAGGGGCCCCGGTAGATGCAGAAGGCGTTTTCTTGCCTTGGGTTACTTATTCCTTTATCGATTTTATTAAAGATCGAATAACAAAAAAACACGTAATTTTTGAATTCGGTTCCGGCAATTCTACTCTATTTTATGCCGAGCGGGCTAAAGAAGTGGTTTCCGTAGAACATCACCAAGCATGGTATGACAAAATTAAATCGGCATCGCCTAAAAATGCGGAGCTTATATTTTGCGAATTAGTGCCCAATGGTGCTTACAGTAAAATGCCCCTTACTACGCAAAAAAAATATGATGTCATTATTGTAGATGGCCGCGATCGGGTAAATTGTTGCAAACAAGCCGTAGCTGCCTTAAGTAAAAACGGGGTGGTGGTGCTCGACGATTCGGAACGTGATTTTTATGCCCCAGGTATTGCCTTTCTTAAAAAACAAGGCTTTAAAGAGCTAGCCTTTAGTGGCATTTCGCCTGGCTTATTTTATTATAAAACCACGTCGGTATTTTACAAAACCGATAATTGTTTAGGTATTTAATATGACAAATTCGTTCATCAGTACAGGAGTAAAAGCTGCTTACGATGCGTATTATCAGGCGCACGATGAACAATGGCGTTTATTGGGTGCCCGCTACAAAGCCCAACACCTAGTGAATGTAAGTAAGGGCCATACTTTTAAAAAAGTATTGGAAGTAGGTGCCGGCGATGGCAGTATTTTATATTACTTAGATCAATGGAAATTTGC
>CANGZX010000023.1 GCA_947458775.1 Sphingobacteriaceae bacterium
CCATCAATAATTTTTAGACTCGTATTAGCTGCCCCCGTTCTTTTATAAAGTGAAATTTCATCCACTGAATTTCCAAGGCGCACAAAATATCCAGTAATGTTTACACTCTGTAAATTTTGTTGGTCCGAAATAAGATAAACATCCACATAATTTGTACTTGAGGTATTAAATTGCAGGTTGCACAAAAATTCCCAGGTACAATCGATAGCTAGAGAATTGGCAGTGCTCAAATAAAAATTACTATTGGGCACTACCGAGTTGGAGCGCAACTGATTGAGGTTAGGCAGCCCTGAAATGATAAAATCGGCACCGCCATTGCTGCCAGTCCAAACTGGGGTACTTGTAAAATCACCGTCATTAAATTGTTCATTTACTTGCCCAAAAGCAGAATTGATGCACAGCAGTGCTAAAAAGATTAAACTATTTTTCATATTTGTAAGCATTAAACGCATGAATTTACAAATAATTAAATAATTTAATTTAAAATTAATGAAAGTTGCCGTAGTAGGTGCTACCGGTTTGGTAGGTACCGTTATGTTGAAAGTATTGGAAGAACGTAATTTCCCATTAACAGAATTACTGCCTGTTGCCTCTGCCAAGAGTGCCGGTAAAACCATTCGTTTTAAGGGTAAAGACGTGAAGATACTCACCATTGATGAAGCTATTGCGGCTAAACCAGATATCGCCTTGTTTTCTGCAGGCGGAGGCACCTCCTTAACCGAAGCCCCTCGTTTTGCCGAAGTTGGCACGGTGGTTATAGATAATTCATCGGCTTGGCGTATGGACCCGGATAAAAAACTAGTGGTGCCAGAAGTAAATGCACATGTATTAACCAAACAAGATAAAATTATTGCCAACCCGAACTGCTCTACCATTCAAATGGTGGTTGTTTTAGAACCTTTGCATATAAAATACGGCATTAAACGGGTGGTGGTTTCAACCTACCAATCGGTAACCGGAACGGGTGTAAAAGCCGTGGAACAATTGATGAACGAGCGTAAAGGCATATCGGGCGAAATGGCTTATCCGCATACCATCGATTTAAATGTAATTCCTCACATTGATGTATTTCTAGAAAATGGCTATACCAAAGAGGAAATGAAAATGATTGTGGAGACCAAAAAAATTATGGGCGATGAGAATATTCAAGTAACCGCTACTACGGTACGTATTCCGGTAATGGGTGGCCACTCCGAATCGGTAAATATTGAGTTTGAAAAAGATTTTGATTTGGCCGAAGTACGCCAACTTTTAGCCCAAGAAGCAGGCATTGTTGTGGTAGATGATCCATCGAATTCAAAATACCCCATGCCTAAAGATGCCCATGAAAAAGATGAGGTATTTGTGGGTCGTATTCGTCGTGACGAATCTCAGGCAAATACCTTAAATCTGTGGATTGTGGCCGATAATTTGCGCAAAGGTGCGGCAACCAATGCTGTGCAAATTGCTGAGTATTTGGTGGCTAAAGGCTTAGTGTAAAAAGTATATATTAAAATTAGTAAGCCTTCCCGATAATTATCGGGAAGGCTTTTTTCTTGCCATAATTTTTCTACTTTTAAGCATGAGAAAAGTAGTTCTTTTGGTGCTAGCCTGTTGTTTGCCTACGCTTAGCCTTTTTGCACAAAGCGAATTGGCCAAAAAAATAGAACAAGCCTATACTCGTTTTGCTACCGATGAGCAAATGCAGTATGCCAGCATTTCGCTCACCGTGCTCGATGCTCAAACAGGCGAAGTGCTCTTTGTTAAAAACGAACAACAAGGCCTAGCCCCGGCATCTACTTTAAAAACCATTATGTCTGCTACCGCATTGTATTTGTTTGGCCCTAATTTTACCTACAAAACTAGTTTGGGCTATACGGGCAGCATTTCAAAAGAAGGGATCTTAAGCGGTGATATTATTATTTTAGGCGGCGGCGACCCCAGCCTGGGTTCTTGGCGGTATAATCAAGGAACTTCGGCAGTACTAACGCAATGGCTAAACGCTATTAAGCAAGCAGGTATTAAGCAAATACAAGGCAAAGTAGTAGGCTGCGATTCTTTGTATGGCGCTCAAACTACGCCCGATGGTTGGATTTGGCAAGACATGGGCAATTATTACGGAGCCGGAGCTACTTCCTTAAGTTGGCATGAAAATCAGTTAGATGTGTACCTAAAACCCGGTGCAAAGGTGGGTGATTTAGTAAAACTTACAAAAATTGATCCGGCTTATCCCTACCTACAATTTATAAATGAGATAAAAAACGGCCCGGCCGGAAGTGGCGATAAAGTATATGCCTATGCGGCTCCCTACTCTTCGGTGGTGTATTTACGAGGAACCTATGGCATCGATTGGTTAAAACCCATTTCGCCGGCCATTCCCGATCCGGCATTTGATGCCGCTTACCGCTTAGCTGATACCTTACGTACTGCAGGTATTGAAACAAGCGAAGCGCCCACTACCTGGCGTAGAATGCAGGAACTTAAACCAAGCACCTTGCCAAGCTATCAGGTACTACATACCATAAACTCTCCAAAACTTACCGACTTGGTATTTTGGTTCAATAGGAAGAGTATTAATTTGTATGGCGAAAATTTGTTAAAAGCTTTGGCGCTTGATGCAGGCAAGCCAGCCGAAACCCAAGCAGGCGTTGAGGTGCTTAAAAATTTCTGGAAAAACAAACTAGCCATCGACCCAAACTCTTTAAACATTAGCGATGGAAGTGGCCTGTCGCCAGCCAATAGGGTAACTACCCTAAGCATGGCTAAAATATTGCAATCGCTAAAAAAAGAAACCTGGTTTGCTGCTTACTACGAAAGTTTGCCTACATACAATGGTATGAAAATGAAGAGTGGAAGTATTGCCGATGTATTGGCTTATGCAGGTTACCAACGCACTGCTGCCGGAAAAGAATTGGTTTTCTCCTTTATGGTAAATAATTACCATGGAAATACACCGTTGGCAAAAAAGAAAATGTATGTGCTCTTAGATCAGCTTAAATAAGCTGCTTATTCGTAGCGAAGTGCCTCTACCGGATCTAGTTTAGAAGCTTTAGATGCCGGGTAAAAGCCCGATATCATGCCTACGCTTACGCAAATGATGACCCCCAAAATCATCCAAGCCCAAGGAATAATAAAGTTACCACCAAGTGCAATGGCTACCAAGTTGCCAATTAATATGCCCAAGAAAATACCGCTAAGCCCACCTAGCAAACAAATTACTACAGCCTCCATTAAAAACTGACGGCGTATAACCATGGGGGTTGCACCCACCGCTTTGCGAATTCCAATTTCTCGGGTGCGTTCGGTTACCGAAACCAGCATGATATTCATTAAGCCGATGGAGGCTCCTACGAGCGTAATAAAACCAATAATTATAGCGGCTAAGGTTACGTATTTTATATTGTCGAGTAGCGTTTGCGCAATGGCATCGCTCTTCATAATTTCGAAATTATCATCATCCTGCGCACGTAATTTGCGGATGGTTCTAAAGGTTCCGGTGGCTTCGCCAACTGCATTTTCCATTAAGGTGGGGTTGGTAACCATTACCGCAATGGTATAGGATGGATTGGGATTGGTTTGAATTTGTTTGGCTCTTAATAATGGAATAACACATACTTTATCGCCACCCATGCCCATGCTCGAACCTTTTTCGGCAAATACGCCAATAATGGTGAATTTGTTGTTTCCGATGGTAACCATGCGGTTTACCGGATCGGTATTTTTAAATAAACGAGTTTTTACTTCGTTACCAATAATAACTACGCTGCTGCCAAACTCTTGTTCGCCTTGCGAAAAATTACGCCCAGAGGCTAGTTTGTAGCCACCGGTAAATAAATAACTATCATCGGCACCTAAAATAAATAAGTTGGGGTTGGTTTTTTCGTTGCCGTATTTGGCTGTAGCAGCAAATGTAGCAAAGGTGTTTACCGAAATAATGGCCGGGTAATTAAACCTCGATTTAAAGGTAAGTGCCTCTTGGTACGTTATAGATTTGTATTGTTTTGGTCGAGAACCGTTTCCGCCAATTCGGATTCCAATACCGCGGTTACGAATGGTAAAGGAATTGGAACCCATGCTCGAGAAGGTATTGTTCAATGAGCTTTTAATAGCATCGATAGAAGTTAAAATACCTACCAAAGCCATCAAGCCAAAGGCAATAATAAGAGCCGTTAAAAAGGTACGTAGCTTGTTGCTCTTTACCGATTGCATGGCCACTTTTACGTTCTCTAAATAATTCATGGGTGTGTATTAAAATAAAAAAATCCCGCATGTTTGACAGCGGGATAGGGCTAAATGTTACAGCGACTATGGATTAAACTGAAAAGGAAGTTCCGCAGCCACAGGTGCTAGCCGCATTGGGATTGTTAAATACAAAACCACGGGCATTTAAGCCTTGCTGATAATCTACTTGCATGCCGGCTAAATACAAGCCATGGGCTTTATTCATCAATACCCGAATGCCATCAATGTTAAATTCCTGATCGCCTTCTTTTACTTGATCAAATCCCAACACATAGTTCATGCCTGAACAACCACCACCTTCTACGCCTACACGTAGGCCAAAATCGGGCGCAATTTCTTGTTGTTCTATTAACTTTTTTACTTCTGCTTTGGCGCCTTCTGTAAAACTAAGGGGCGCTTCTATCGTGGTTGTTGTACTCATCTTATTAAAATTATATACAAATATACGCTTAAATGCACACAAACCATTTTTGAATGTGCATTTTACAATTGCTAAACAATCGGGGTTTTTCTGATTTTTTGGCTAATTTTAACCAACAATTTTTGCAGCACGCAAACAGCTACATGGCCGAAAAAAAACATACAACTACTTCTGGCATTTCTATTAAAGAAGTGTACACCACCGCAAAATCGAGTACAGAATTACCGGGCGAATTTCCCTTTACCCGAGGAATTCAAAAGGATATGTATCGGGGTAAAACCTGGACCATGCGCCAATACGCCGGTTTTTCTACTGCCGAAGAATCGAACAAGCGCTATCATTATTTATTAGCACAGGGTACCATGGGCCTTTCGGTTGCTTTTGATTTGCCCACGCAAATTGGCTACGATTCCGATCATGAGATGGCCGAAGGCGAAGTGGGTAAAGTAGGCGTTGCCATCGATTCGCTCCGCGATATGGAGATTTTATTTGATGGGATTGATTTGCAAAAAATTACCACTTCCATGACCATTAATGCCACTGCTGCTATTTTGTTGAGCATGTATATTGCCGTGGCTAAAAAACAAGGTGCCGATTTAAAACAGATTTCGGGCACCATACAAAACGATATTTTGAAAGAATACGCCGCTCGGGGTACCTATATTTATCCGCCTAAACCTTCTATGCGTTTGGTTACCGATGTGTTTGAGTTTTGCAGCCAAGAAGTGCCCAAGTGGAATACCATTTCTATTTCGGGCTATCACATTCGCGAAGCAGGTTCTACCGCGGTACAAGAGTTGGCCTTTACCTTGGCTAATGGCAAAGCCTATTTGCAAGCGGCCTTAGTTAAAGGGTTAGATATCAATATTTTTGCCAAACGCTTATCCTTCTTTTTTAATTGCCACAATAATTTTTTCGAAGAAATTGCCAAGTTTAGAGCAGCCCGACGTATGTGGGCTCACATCACCAAAGAATTAGGAGCAACGGATCCGGGAGCGCAAAAATTACGTTTCCATACCCAAACGGGTGGTTCCACCTTAACGGCACAACAGCCTTTAAACAACGTGGTCAGAGTAGGGCAGCAGGCTTTGGCCGCTGTGTTGGGGGGCACCCAATCTTTACATACCAATGGTTACGACGAGGCGCTTTCTTTGCCTACCGAGGCAGCAGCTAAAATAGCCTTGCGTACCCAACAAATTATTGCATTTGAAAGTGGCGTAACCGATACGGTTGATCCGTTGGCTGGTTCCTATTTTGTAGAAAGCCTAACCGATGAGGTAGAAGCTGCTGCCTGGAAATATATAGAAACCATTGATGCCATGGGTGGTTCGGTACATGCCATTGAGTCGGGCTATATGCAGCAAGAAATTGGCGATGCCGCCTACCGTTACCAGTTAGAATTGGAGCAGGGCGAACGTATTTTGGTGGGCGTAAATGCCTTTACTCAAGAAGAGCAGGTTGCTGGGGAAGTGTTCCGGGTAGACGATTCGATTCGTTTGGTACAGATAGAAAAATTGCAAAAACTGAAAGCCGAAAGAAATACACAAATCGTGAACAACGCTCTAGCCGAATTGGCACGGGCTGCAGCCGGAACAGAAAACTTGGTTCCTCACATTTTAGCAGCGGTAGAAAGTTATGCAAGCTTGGGAGAAATTGCCGATGTGTTACGCAAAGAATTCGGAGAATACTAACATTTTTTTGTGACCCTATTGGTGTTTAAACCCATATTTTGAAATAAATGTTAATAAAATTCAAAATAAGTTTTTTATATGATTTTTTTTTAGAATATTCGAGGTTCCAAAGGAGGTCAACAAATCTTTGGTCTATTGCTTGTAAATCACCTTATTAGAAATTTATACATGGAAAAAACTAGTACCCAGGTATGGGACAGCTGCCTTCAGATCATCAAAGACAACATCCCGGCTCAGAGTTTTAAAACTTGGTTTGAGCCGATAAAAGCTTTGCGTTTAGAAGGTAATGTACTAACCATACAGGTGCCGAGTTTATTCTTTTACGAGTGGTTGGAAGAGCATTATGTTGGTCTGCTTCGTAAAACCGTTAAAAAACAATTGGGCGAAGAGGGGCGATTAGAATACAACATTGTGGTAGAAAAATCATCTACTACCATTCCATTCACCACCAATATGCCGTCAAACGGCAATGGCGCAGAAGGCAAAAATCAATCGATGCCCATGCCGGTGGCCTTGAATAAAGACATTAAAAATCCATTTGTAATTCCTGGTTTAAAGAAATTGCAAGTAGATCCGCAGTTAAATGCAAACTATACATTCGAAAATTTTGTAGAAGGCGATTGCAACCGTTTGGCCCGTTCGGCAGGTTATGCCGTAGCCGCAAAACCGGGGGGCACGTCGTTTAATCCTTTAATGATTTACGGTGGCGTAGGCTTGGGTAAAACCCATTTGGCTCAAGCTATTGGTAACGAAATTAAACGCAGCATGCCCGATAAATTGGTGTTGTATGTTTCTTGTGAGAAATTTACACAGCAATTTGTTGATGCCTTAAAAAATAACAACATCAACGATTTTGTGAATTTTTACCAAGCCATGGATGTGCTCATTATGGATGATGTGCACAATTTTGCCGGTAAAGAAAAAACACAAGATATTTTCTTCCATATTTTTAACCACTTACACCAATCGGGTAAGCAATTAATTGTGACTTCAGATAAAGCCCCTAAAGATTTAGCCGGCTTAGAAGAACGCTTATTAAGTCGTTTTAAATGGGGACTTTCTGCCGATTTGCAGGTGCCCGATTTAGAAACCCGTATGGCCATCTTAAAAAAGAAGATGTATGCCGACGGCATTGATTTACCAGGCGAAGTGATTGAATACGTGGCGCACAATATTGATAATAACGTACGTGAATTAGAAGGAGCCATGGTTTCTCTATTGGCACAATCTACTTTAAACCGTAAAGAAATTGATTTGAATTTAGCCAAATCGATGCTGAAGAATTTTATCAAAAATGCCAGCAAAGAAATTTCTATGGACTACATTCAAAAATTGGTATGCGAATATTTTGAGGTGCCAATAGAAATGGTCAAATCGCAAACTCGTAAACGTGAGATTGTGCAAGCCCGTCAGATTTCTATGTACCTTTCTAAAAGTCACACCAAAACTTCGCTTAAATCTATTGGTGCATTTTTTGGCGGTCGCGATCACTCTACCGTTATTTATGCTTGCCAAACGGTAGAAGATTTAATTGATACCGATAAGAAATTCAAAGGCTACGTAGCCGATATTCAGAAAAAACTGAAAATGAGTTAAAACTCTAAAAATAAGCCCTCGAACATTCGGGGGTTTTTTGTGAGATAACGTTTATAGTTATGCCCCTCAGTAAAGAAAAAATCAGAATCTTAAGCATCGGCCTTTTGGCTTGGGCTTTACTTATGCTAGGCAATATCTACCTACATAAAGCATATCCCCAACTCGAAATTGTATTCACGGTTTTAGCCGCATTGGTAGGAGCCATTACGGCTTTTAAGTTGATGAAAAAACCCAATTAACATGAAAAAAGTATACTTATTTTTTGTGCTTGCCCTGCTTAGTTTTTCGGCTTTTGCACAAGTTACAAACCCCGAAACCGAAGCC
>CANGZX010000024.1 GCA_947458775.1 Sphingobacteriaceae bacterium
ATTTTGAAATAACTCCCCCAACATCAACACATCTATTGGGGTGGTATTTTTAGAATGATCGTGGTTGTTGAAATTGGAATAGCCATACATGTGGCCACACCAATTTACAATGGCTCCTTGTATGGGACCCATTAAAAAATGAATAGGCAGAAATAAAAACATCCACCAATGGGTTGCAAAAACTACATAAAATATAACGTACAACACACCAAAAGCTAGTCGAGAATAGGTGCTCGAACCAATGGTATCTAAAAGTGGCCATTCGGGATAATTGCCTTTAAACTCGCTTTCGGGCTCTTTTGCTCGAAGCAAAAACTGCCGAAAAATACCACCGGTAGTATACATCATTATAAAAATGTTTTTAAAATAATGTGGCGAATGGGGGTCTTTCTCCGTATCGCTATAGGCATGGTGCATGCGGTGTAACACGGCATAGGCTCTGGGGTTTAAAAAACTAGAACCCTGAAATAAAAAGGTGAGGATATAAAAAAATTTCTCCCAAAACGGATTAAGCGTAAACATTTTGTGAGAAGCGTAGCGGTGCAAAAAAAAGGTTTGGAAAAAGAGGGAAAGAAACCAATGGGCTAGTAAAAAGACAAAAATAATCATGCACGTATCGTTTTTAGCGGGGATAAGCTATAAGGATACGGTTTATTTATCAGATAATCAGTATTTTATTAAAAAAATGCCATATCCGGTAAAAGATATGGCATCTGTACATAAAAGGCAGTGGTGGCTTATTTTGTAGCGCCTGCACCAAGTACCCAAGCCACTACAGCTCCGGTAATAGAAGCTAGCACGGTTGCGGCTAAAATGTCTACCGCAACTGCGTTTAGGGTAGTAATATTAGTAGTTCCATACATGGTGAAATCTATGGCACCAGCCACTAAAAAACCAACCCACGCACCCGATTTGGCTCCTGTGGCAGCAGTTTTAACATGCCCTACACAGGAGAAAATATAGGAAAGGAAAAATCCATACAATAAACTGCCCAAGCCAATTGACCACAATAGCATGTCTACACGGTTTACACCCAAAGCCAGGCCAGCATTTTCTTCCATGTAATCCATTAATAACATGCCGTAAATAAGCCAGCCAAGCAAAAAGTGAACAATACCACCTAAAATACCAGCTAAAAAGTAATTTTTTGAGTTCATAAATCAATGAAATTAAGTAAATAATGAGTTAATTATAATTAGGTTACGCTATTCATCACTAGTAAAAATACCGAACCTAATTTTAAATGTTAACGTAGTTGGGGCAATATTATTGGCTGCTTAAAAATTTACACCAATCATTTGAAATTTAAGAGAATAAGGCTATCTTTGCAGTCCCCAATTTTTTGGGGATAAACTAATTTATTAATTAAATAAACAAAAGCAAGTGAATACGTTAAGTTACAAAACTGTCTCTGCCAAGAAAACGACCGTTAACAAACAATGGGTAGTTGTTGACGCTCAAGGAGAGATTTTGGGGCGCTTGTCTTCTAAAATCGCAATGATTGTAAGAGGAAAAAACAAGCCATCGTACACCCCACACGTAGACTGCGGAGATAACGTAATTGTTATTAATGCAGACAAGGTTAAACTGACCGGAAACAAATTCAGCGAAAAGCAGTATGTTTCCTATACCGGCTATCCAGGCGGTCAGCGTTTCATTTCTCCGAAGGAGTTAATGGCCAAACATCCGGAACGTGTAGTAGAAAAAGCCGTTCGCGGTATGTTACCTAAAAATCGTTTGGGCCGTGCAATTTACAAGAACCTGTATGTATATGCAGGAACTGATCATCCGCACGCTGCACAAAATCCTACAACCATTAAACTTTAAGGAGAAAGAAAATGTCAACAACAAACACTTCGGGAAGAAGAAAAACTGCTGTTGCCCGCATTTATTTAACTGAGGGTAGCGGCAACATTACCGTAAACGGTAAAGATTACAAAGAGTATTTTCCAACATTGCCCTTGCAATACATTGTTACTCAATCAACAGAAGTTAGCGGATCTACCGGTAAATTTGATGTAAAAGTAAATGTAGCAGGTGGTGGTGTTAAAGGACAGGCAGAAGCCGTTCGTTTGGCAATTGCGAAAGCAATTGTTGAGCTAGATCCGGAAACTAAACCTTCATTGAGAGCTAAAGGCATTATGACCCGCGATGACCGTATGGTTGAGCGTAAGAAACCAGGTCGTAAGAAAGCACGTAAGCGCTTCCAATTCAGTAAACGTTAATTTCAGGAGGATCAAAAAAATGGCTAGAACAACATATCAAGACTTATTGGATGCAGGTGTACACTTTGGTCACCTTACCCGCAAATGGGATCCAAAAATGGCGCCTTACATTTTCATGGAACGTAACGGCATCCACATTATCGATTTAAATAAAACATTAACTAAAGTAGAAGAAAGTGCTGCTGCGATTAAACAAATTGTTAAATCGGGCCGTAAAGTACTTTTCGTATCTACTAAAAAACAAGCGAAAGATATCGTAGCTGAACAAGCAAAATCTGTAGGCATGCCTTACGTAACCGAACGTTGGTTAGGTGGTATGTTAACCAATTTTGCTACCGTGCGTAAGTCCATTAAAAAGATGTCTAACATCGATAAAATGACTCAAGACGGTACTTACGATGTATTGTCGAAAAAAGAAAAATTAATGATTCAGCGTGAGCGCATCAAATTAGAATCTCTATTAGGAGGTATTGCCGATTTGAACCGTTTACCTGCTGCATTATTTTTAGTTGATGTGAAAAAAGAACACATCGCGGTTGCTGAGGCATTGAAGTTAAATATCCCAACCTTTGCAATGGTGGATACAAACTCCGATCCTTCAAACATCGATTTCCCAATTCCGGCAAACGATGACGCTACTAAATCTATTACCTTAATTACCGATATCATTATCAAAGCAATTCAGGAAGGTTTAGAAGAGCGTAAACGTGAGAAAGACGAAGAAACCGACAAAGAAGGTGCAGCTGAAAAAGCAAAAGTAGATGCCGCTCCGGCAACAGAAGTAGCTAGCGCTACTCCAGGTAAAAGAGCACGCAAAACTACTGCCAAAGCAGAGGCTGAAACCGAAAAAACAGAAGAGTAATATTTAATTGTGGGTTGCAAGTTGTGTGTTGTGGGCTTACTTGCAACCCATAACTTACAACCCACATGTATTTAAAACCTATTAAAAAGAGAAAAAATGTCTACAGTACAAATTTCTGCAGCAGATGTAAATAAACTACGCCAACAAACAGGCGCTGGTATGATGGATTGCAAAAAAGCTTTAGTAGAAGCAAACGGCGATTTTGATGCAGCTGTTGATTATTTACGTAAAAAAGGGGCAAAAGTAGCCGCTAGCCGTTCAGACCGTGAGTCTAACGAAGGAGTAGTTATTGCTAAAACTACTGCCGATGGTAAAAGAGGTATTATAGTTGAAGTAAACTGCGAAACAGATTTCGTAGCTAAAAATACCGACTTTATTGCCTTTGCAACCAGCATTGCAGAGTTAGCCATTGCCAACAACCCAGCAAGCATTGAGGCTTTAACCGAATTAGAATTAAACGGCACTAAATTAGCCGATCAAATTTTAGATCAAACTGGTAAAATTGGCGAAAAAATTGGCGTATCTAAATACGAAGTAATAAGCGGCGAAAAAGTAGTAGCCTATATTCACGGAAACTACCGTTTAGGTGTATTGGTTTCATTAAGCGCTAACGTAGCCGATGCTGATGAAGCAGGAAAAGACGTTGCCATGCAAATTGCAGCCATGAATCCGGTTGCTCTTGATAAAGGCGATGTAGATGCCCGCACCATTGAACGTGAGTTAGAAATTGCAAAAGACCAAATTCGTGCCGAAGGTAAACCAGAAGATATGGTAGAAAAAATTGCCGCCGGTAAATTAAATAAGTTCTACAAAGAATCAACCTTGTTAAACCAAGAGTTTGTAAAAGACTCATCGAAAACCGTTGCCCAGTTCCTTGACGGGGTTTCGAAAGGATTAACCGTTGTAAGCTTTAAACGAGTACAACTTGGTGCTTAATTAAAAATCCCCCAAAAAATCGGGGGATTTTTTTTGATCATATTTTTCTATCGCTATTTTTTTTATTTTTGACAAACCTCCCCAAGCAATGAAATACAAACGTATACTCCTAAAACTTAGCGGCGAAGCCTTAATGGGCGAAAAACAATACGGTATTGATATTGACCGTGTAGCCCAATACGCCAAAGATATACAAGCCGTACACGCACAAGGCATTGAAATTGCCTTGGTAATTGGAGGCGGCAATATATACCGCGGCCTAAGTGCCGAAAAAGCAGGAATGGATCGTGTGCAAGCCGATTATATGGGGATGTTGGCCACCGTAATTAACAGCATGGCCCTACAAGATGCACTCGAAAAAGTAGGTGTAAAAACCCGTTTACTCACCGCCATTAAAATGGAGCAAATTTGCGAACCATTCATCCGTCGCGGAGCCGTACGCCACCTCGAAAAGGGACGTATAGTTATATTTGGGGCCGGAACCGGCAACCCCTACTTTACTACCGACACGGCAGCCTCTTTACGTGCCGTTGAAATTAATGCCGATGTAGTATTAAAAGGCACCCGAGTAGATGGTATTTACAGCGCCGACCCAGAAAAAGATGCTACTGCTACCCGTTTCGATGAAATTAGTTTTGCCGATGTATACAGCAAAAATCTCAACGTAATGGATATGACCGCCTTTACCCTCTGCCAAGAAAATAATTTACCCATTATTGTGTTTGATATGAACAAACCGGGTAATTTCTTAAAATTGGCCAAAGGCGAACCTATAGGAACTTTAGTGAAATAATAAACGATTGATAGAACATGAGCGAACTCATTAAAAAACAACTAGAAGATGCCAAGGCCACTATGGACAAGGCGATTGATCATACCGAAGCAGAATTAAGCAAAATTCGGGCAGGGAAGGCCACGCCCTCTATGTTAGATGGCTTGATGGTAGATTATTACGGTACCCCAACACCCTTGAGCCAAATAGGTACGGTAAACACCCCAGATGCCCGTACGTTGGTTATTCAGCCATGGGAAAAAAGCTTATTAATGGTCATTGAAAAGTGTATTATGGAATCTAACTTGGGCTTAAATCCACAAAACGATGGAAGCATTATCCGCTTAAACATACCACCATTAACCGAAGAGCGTAGAAAAGACTTGGTAAAAAAAGTGAAAGAAGAAGCAGAAAAAGGACGTATTGCCGTGCGTAATATTCGTAAAGATGCCAACGAAAAAATTAAAAAATTAAAAGCCGATGGCGTATCGGACGATGAGATTAAAGTAGGCGAAGCGGATGTTCAAAAATTAACCGATACCTATATAGCCAAGGTAGATGCACATGCCGAGGCCAAAGAAAAAGATATCATGACGGTTTAATAGCAATAAAAAAGTCATAAGCAAAGGGAATGGGGAAATACCTCGTTCCCTTTGTTATTTTTGTAACACATGAACATATTACTGCAGTATTTAAAAAATTATAAGGGTTTATTGGCGCTGGCACTTCTACTAGCTGCCCTAAATATGGTATTCTCCCTTCTCGATCCGCACATTACGGGTAAAATAGTCGATAATTTTATTGAGAAACGGAGTACGCTTGGTCGTTCGGAATTTATTGGTGGCATTTTACGTCTAATTGGCTTAGCTGTGGGAGCTGCCATGGTGTCTAGAATTGCCAAAAATTTGCAAGATTACTATACCAATATTATTGTACAAAGGCTTGGGGCGCAATTGTATGCCGATGGTTTAAAACATTCGCTAGAATTACCGTATCAAACTTTCGAAGACCAACGCAGTGGCGAAACACTAGGTATCTTACAAAAAGTACGTACCGATACCGAACGCTTTATTACCGCATTCATCAGTATTTTGTTTACCAGTTTAGTGGGGATGATTTTTGTGGTGGTATATTCTCTAAACGTAAGCTATAAAGTAACACTCGTTTATTTTGCCGCTGTTCCGGTAATTGCCATAACCAGCTGGTTATTGAGCCGTAAAATTAAAACAGTGCAAAAAAACATTGTAAAAGAAACCACCGGATTGGCAGGCTCTACCACCGAATCGCTACGCAATATTGAGCTGGTAAAAAGCTTGGGCTTGGCCAATCAAGAAATAGAACGATTAAATGCTACCACCTATAAAATTTTAGGACTAGAGCTCAAGAAAATTAAATACGTGCGCAGCATGTCGTTCTTGCAAGGCACTACCGTAAATTTTGTGCGTAGCGCCATGGTGGTGGTGCTTATGATTTTAATTTTTGATCAAGAAATATCACCAGGTAAATATTTTACCTTCTTATTTTATTCCTTCTTTTTGTTTAACCCTTTACAAGAACTAGGCAATGTAATTGTGGCTTGGCGGGAAGCAGAAGTATCGCTTACAAATTTTAACCGAATTTTGAGCATGCCCAAAGAGGCAAAACCAACCAAACCGAAAGCATTAGGGCCTATTGATAGCTTGGCTTTTGATAAGGTAAGCTTTAAGCATTTAACAGCTAACCGTAATGCCTTAACCGAAATTTCGTTTAGTGCAAAAGTGGGTGAAACTATTGCCTTTGTTGGCCCATCTGGATCGGGTAAAACTACCCTGGTAAAATTATTGGTGGGTTTATATCAGCCTTTAAGCGGAGAGGTTTTGTATAATAAACACGCCAGTAGCGCCATTGATTTGGATGAATTAAGAGAGAAAATTGGTTTTGTTACCCAAGACACCCAATTATTTTCGGGAACTATTCGTGAAAATTTATTGTTTGTACGCCCAACAGCTACCGATGAGGAATGCATGGATGTGCTGCATAAAGCAGCTTGCGAAAATTTATTAGCCAGAGCAAACAATGGCCTCGATACGGTAATTGGCGAAGGTGGTGTAAAGGTTTCTGGCGGCGAAAAACAACGTTTGTCTATTGCAAGAGCTTTACTACGCCAACCCGATATTTTAGTATTTGATGAGGCTACTTCTTCTTTAGATTCTTTAACAGAAGAAGAAATTACAGTCACCATTCGCGATGTATCGGTATTAAAAAACCACATTACCATTCTTATTGCACACCGTTTGTCTACCATTATGCACGCAGATCGCATTTACGTGCTCGAAAAAGGGCAGATTGTAGAATCGGGCAAGCATAAGAATTTATTGGAAGAGAAAGGCTTGTATTACGCCATGTGGCGGCAACAAATTGGGGAAAACACCCTAGCATAAAAAAAGCCCTCCAGTTTTTGGAGGGCTTTTTTTATTACTTTTTGAGGGAGATAAAATCAGCGATGATTTTTAAACTCTCCTCCTCTATAAAATCAAACTCGTCGGAGGCTTTCACCTCTCCTTTTTTCAGAGGAGCTAACCCTCGGCTGGCTCTACGTTTATTCTCACGTAGTAAGTTTTTGGCTTCTTGTGCTTCCCGATCGGCTTTCAGAGTAGCCTCGTTTACAGACACACTTGTTTCGGCATCACGCTTTCTAAAGTTGGCAATATCGTCTAATAAATAAGTGTATTCATCTGATGATTTCATACGCTGTTCGTGCAATTTAACCAGGCTAGCATTTACTGCAGTTAAATTAGCAACAGGGCTGTATTTAGAAGGCTTCACCGTATCCCAAGCAAGAGCAGCCGGTTCGGCACTTTCGCCGTATTTATCTGCCGGATATATCATAGGGAACTGAATATCGGGTAGTACGCCTTTGTGTTGGGTGCTGCTGCCATTTACACGATAAAATTTGGCCATGGTTAAATTAATTTGACCAAATTGAGGTGCATTTTGACGAGCTACCGTACCATTTTTACCGTTTTCTTCCTGTTTTTCATTCAGTAACATCAACTTATCGGTTGGGCTAATAATTTTAGACACATCGATAGTGGATTGAACGGTTCCCTTACCATAGGTTTGGGTACCAATAATTACGCCGCGACCATAATCTTGTATAGCGCCAGCAAAAATTTCGGAAGCAGAAGCGCTAAACCGATCAACCATAACGGCTAATGGACCATCATAAGCTATAGTAGGGTCTTCATCTTCATTTATTTCTACCCCACGGCGGTCTTTTACCTGCACTACCGGACCGTTTTTAATAAACAAACCGGTTAGTTCAATAGCTTCTAATAAGGAACCTCCTCCATTGGAACGCAAATCAATAATTACTCCATCTACTTTTTGAGCTTTTAGGGTATCTAACAAGAGTTTCACATCTCTTGTGGTCGATTTGTAATTCGGATCGCCGGCCTGGTAGGCTTTA
>CANGZX010000025.1 GCA_947458775.1 Sphingobacteriaceae bacterium
CTATATGGAAACAAGAACAGGCTCCAACAAACTGAAGCTCTGGGAGCTTGGGGTTGAGATGCGTCTTCTACCAGAAAAATCATTACCCAACCCCAAAGATGATTATGCAGATAGGCTTGTTAAGCGTAATTGCCTAGCGGCAACTGTTGGACGGTATATAAAACAGGCAAAGCAAAGAATTGAAAATGCGGCGCTAGGGAAATTCCCAGCCATTTAATGTCTTTTTAAAAGACAGTTCTAATACTTATTGGTATCCTTATAACAACTTATAAGCAACTATGAGGGGTTATATGGATTTCTATCTAAAGGCACCAAAGTGGAACGACAAGAAATGTCCGAACACTTCAAAGGATGCGGCACCAATCAAATTCCGCACAGTCAAAGACGTAACAGTCATCAAATTAGCCAAGGCAAAATACAGGGGCTCTGAATTCAGTGGCACCTTTCTGGTAATGAACGGTAGCAACATAAAAGAATCAAAATCAGGCGGTCGTTTGGTGGTTATGTCCTATCATTCATTAGAAGATCGCTTAGTAAAGAATTTTATGGCCAAAGGAAAATTTAGAGGCGATGTAGAAAAAGATTTTTTTGGCAATGAGCTAAAGCCATTTGATGTGCTTACCCGCAAAGCGGTGGTAGCAAGTGCTTCCGAAATTGATCAAAATAGCAGAGCTAGAAGCGCAAAACTGCGCATCGCTGTAAAAAGATAAGCTATGGGAAATCGCTTTAAAAATGAGCCGCTAGAAGAGCAAGAGTTATTTGAAACTCCAGAGGAAATATTACCTCCAGAGCCAAAAACACAAGCCACAAAGGGTTTTTTGGTCACCTTGTTTACAGAGGGTGTAATTTCTAAAGAAGCTGTAACAGGCTTATTGCCTTTTATTGTATTCCTAGCTTTTTTGGGTATGGCTTACATAGGTAACCGCCACTATGCAGAAAATAACATCCGCCATATTGGCGAATTGGGTAAAGAAGTGAAATTATTAAGCGCCGAATATAAAGTGCTAAAAGCAGAATTGATGCTTAAAAGCACCAAATCGGAAATAGCAAAACTGGTAGATACATTGGGCATTGTTGAGCCCGTAGAGCCACCAAAAAAGATTGTAGTTAAAGCCGCAGATGAGTAGCATTAGAACCGACATATTACTACGAGTGTATTTCGCATTTGGCCTTATAGTGCTTTTTGCGGCTGCTGTGTTATTTCAGCTATTTAAAGTACAAGTATTGCAAGGTGCACATTGGCGCAAAGAAGCAAAAAGTTCAGCCACTCAATTTAAAACAGTAGAAGCCGTACGTGGTAACATTTATGGTGTTGATGGTAGTTTATTAGCTACATCAGTTCCAGAGTACAATATCCGTATTGATTTGCTAGCCACAGGCATTGAAGAAGATGCCGTTTTCGAAGAAAAGGTAGACTCCTTGGCAACTAGTCTATCTATCTTTTTTAAAGACAAAACTCCATCAGAATACAGCCGCTTTTTGAGAGATGGGCGTAAGAAAAAAGATCGATACAAATTAATCTCCAAAAATGTATCGCATGCCGATATGTTGAAAATTAGAAAGTTCCCCATGTTTAATATGAAAAACAATGGTGGTGGGTGGATTGCTGAACAAAAAAATCATCGTATTAAGCCCTTTAAAGATTTAGCTGCTCGTACCATTGGCTATAAAAATGATAACGTGCAGCCAGTTGGTTTAGAAGGAGCGTATGGTAAATACATTAATGGCGAATCGGGCAGACGTTTAATGTACAAGATTGCCGGTGGCTTTTGGGTGCCGGTAAATAATTCCAACGAAATTGAAACCAAAGATGGCGCTGATATTATTTCAACTATTGATATTGGGATACAAGATGTGGCACAACGGGCCTTGCTTACACAATTAAAAAAGAGCGATGCGGATCATGGTTGTGTGATTTTGATGGAAGTAAATACGGGTGAAATTAGAGCAATTGCCAATTATACCAAAGCTAAAGACGGCACCTACCAAGAACTATTTAACTATGCCATTCGGGAAAGTTTAGACCCAGGTTCTACCTTTAAATTGGCTTCTTACATGGCCTTATTAGAAGATAAAAAGGTAGATACCAATACGGTGGTAAATACACCAAATGCAGGTTTTAAGATATTTAATCATACTATTAAAGAATCTCACGGGCCGCTGGGTAGCATTACCGTTAAGAAAGCTTTTGAAGTATCATCTAACGTAGCTGTTTCTATGTTGGTGTATAATAACTACGCTAAAAATCCTCGTCAGTTTACAGATTATCTATACAAGTTTGGTTTAAACAAATCTCTTGGTTTACAAATTCCGGGAGAGGGTATGCCTGTTATAAAAAACCCGAGCAATCGTTCGTGGAGCGGTATGAGTGTGGCTCAAATGGCTTATGGCTATGAGATGAATCTTACACCACTACAAATGTTGACTTTCTACAATTCGGTAGCCAATAATGGTAAAGCTATTGCTCCGCTTTTTGTACGAGAAATTAGACGCTTGGGTACGCCTATAGAAACCTTTAGTGCCCGTGTAATTAACGAGCAAATATGTAGCAAAGAAACACTAGGTAAGGTTAAAAAAATGTTAGAGGGTGTGGTAGAAGTTGGAACTGGAAAAGATGTGATTAAAAATCCTTACTACAAAGTTGCTGGTAAAACTGGAACCGCCCAAGTCGCAGATGGTTCTCAAGGATATAAAGGTAAAAGAGCCTATCAGGCATCTTTTTGCGGCTATTTTCCAGCCAATAAACCAAAATATTCCATGATCGTAGTAGTAAATAATCCGAAGGGTGCGTATTACGCAGCCGTGGTTGCTGGCCCTGTATTTAGAGAAGTAGCCGATATGGTTTATGCCAACGATTTTCAGATGTTTAAACCCGTAGCGCAACAAAAATTTGCAGGTTCGGTAGCTCCATCGGTAAAAGCTGGTGATAGCGAAGACGCCCGTTATTTGACTCAAAAATTTGGAGCAGCTACTAGTCCTCAAACCAAAACTGCAGTCACCGATAGTGGAACTACCTATCGTGAAGGAGTAGTGCCCAATGTACAAGGTATGGGTTTAAAAGATGCCATGTTTTTGGTAGGAAATGCCGGTTTACGAGTGGTGCCAAAAGGTACTGGCAAAGTAATCCGACAGTCGACAGCGCCAGGTGTAAAATTAGCCAAAGGTTCACCTATAGTATTAGAATTAAACTAAATGAAAAAGTTAAGAGATCTTCTTTATGGCGTATCCTTACAGCAGGTGGTTGGCTCAACCAATGTTGGGATTACGGCTATTGCTTTCGACTCTCGTTTAGTAACACCAGGTACCTTGTTTGTTGCCGTTAAAGGAACACAAGCCGACGGACACGATTATATAGAGAAAGCCATTGCCCTGGGCGCAACGGCTATACTCTGCGAAAACTTGCCAACTGCATTAGCAGCGGGTGTACATTATGTAAAGGTAGATCAATCGGCTAAAGCCTTGGGAACTGTAGCTGCCAATTTTTACGATCATCCATCTAGTGAATTAAAATTAGTAGGAATTACGGGGACCAATGGTAAAACTACTATGGCTACCTTATTGTTCCAATTATTTAGAGAGTTGGGTTATAAAGTAGGCTTACTATCCACGGTACAAAATCAGATTAATCAGGAAATTATATCTGCTACCCATACCACACCCGACCCCATTGCTTTAAATCAATTGTTGCGCAAAATGGTTATAGCCGGCTGCGATTATTGCTTTATGGAAGTGAGTTCACATGCTGTAGCGCAATACCGTATAGAAGGCTTAGACTTTGCCGGAGGTGTATTTAGCAATTTAACACACGATCATTTAGACTTTCATCAAACTTTCGACAGCTATTTAAAAGCAAAGAAAACCTTTTTTGATGGTCTACCTAAAACAGCTTTTGCCTTAACCAATGCCGACGATAAAAATGGCTTGGTTATGTTACAAAATACCAAGGCCCATTGCAAAACTTATAGTTTAAAACATTTAGCCGACTACCGTGCTAAAATTATGGAGAACCAGTTCAACGGCTTGTTGCTCCATATAGACGAAGAAGAAGTATGGTTTAAACTAGTAGGAAGTTTTAATGCCTATAACTTATTAGCCGTTTACGCCACTGCAATGTTGCTCGATCAGGATAAACTAAAAGTACTCACTACGTTAAGCCGTTTACAAGGCGCTGAAGGTAGATTTGACTATGTCATTTCGCCTAATGGAGTGGTTGGTATTGTAGATTATGCCCACACCCCTGATGCGGTACTCAATGTGTTAACTACCATTCGTGATATACGCAAAGGTACCGAACAGGTAATTACCATCATTGGTTGTGGTGGCGACAGAGATAAAACAAAACGCCCCATAATGGCTCAAGTAGCCTGCGATGGTAGTGATAAAGTTATTCTTACTTCCGATAATCCTCGTTCCGAAAATCCCGACGAAATTATTCGTGAAATGGAAATAGGCGTATCGCCAAGTAATAAACGCAAAACGCTATCCATAACCGATCGTAGAGAAGCTATTAAAACGGCCTGCCATTTGGCAAAACCCGGCGATATTATTTTGTTGGCCGGTAAAGGGCACGAAAAATATCAAGATATACAAGGGATAAAACACCCTTTTGATGATAAAGAAATTTTAAACGATAACCTTAAGCTTCAAGACTAATGTTGTACTACTTATTCACTTGGTTAGATAAACTATACAATATTCCAGGAGCAGGCTTGTTCCAGTTTATTTCCTTCCGTACCGGTATGGCAGTTATTTTCTCCTTGCTAATTACCACTGTGTACGGCCGCAGATTAATTGATATGTTACGCAACAAGCAAGTGGGCGAAACTGTACGAAATTTAGGTTTAGAAGGACAAATTGAGAAGCAAGGTACCCCAACTATGGGCGGTATAATTATTCTACTAGGCATTTTAGTGCCTACCCTCTTGTTTGCTAAAATTGATAACATATACGTCTTATTAATGCTTACTACCACCGTTTGGATGGGCGCCATTGGTTTTGTAGACGATTATATTAAAGTATTTAAGAAAGATAAAGAAGGCCTAGCAGGTAGGTTTAAAATTATGGGCCAAGTGGGTTTAGCGCTCATTATTGGCTGGACTATGTATTTCCACCCCGATATTGTTGTTCGGGAACAAGTAACCAAACCTCAGGTACAAACCGCAGGTATTTCTAACCACCAAGTAGATGGGAAAACGGTCTATACCCGCGATGTAAAATCGACCTTAACCAATGTACCTTTTTATAAAAACAACGAGTTCGATTATGCTAAGGTGCTTAAATTTTTGGGCGATGGCTACCAGCGATATTCGCTAATTGTATTTTTACTAGTAGTAATTGTAATTGTAACGGCCGTATCGAACGGAGCCAATATAACAGATGGTATAGATGGATTAGCTACGGGAACCTCAGCCATTGTTGGCATAACTTTAGCCGTTTTGGCCTATTTATCGGGTAATACCATTATAGCCAATTACTTAAACATTATGTACATACCCAACTCAGCCGAGTTGGTAGTTTTTGCCGGCGCTTTTGTAGGCGCTTGTGTGGGATTTTTATGGTACAACTCGTACCCTGCCCAAGTATTTATGGGCGATACTGGCAGTTTAGCTATTGGCGGAATTATAGCAGCCTTTGCTATCATGATTCGTAAAGAATTATTAATACCAATGCTATGTGGTGTGTTTTTGGTTGAAAATCTATCGGTAATTATTCAAGTAAGTTGGTTTAAATACACCAAGCGTAAATACGGCGAAGGTCGTAGAGTATTCTTAATGTCGCCATTACACCACCACTACCAGAAAAAAGGCTACCACGAAGCCAAAATAGTAACCCGATTCTGGATCATGGGCATCCTATTAGCCATTTTAACCATCGTAACCCTAAAACTTCGCTAATGAGCCAAAAGCCTTATATCGCAATTTTGGGAGCTGGCGAAAGCGGTGTGGGAGCGGCATGCTTGGCTAAAAAGCAAGGCTATGAGGTTTTTGTGTCAGATTTTGGCGCTATTGCCCCGGCTTACAAGCAAGAACTCATGGAATTAGCTATTGCTTTTGAGGAAAATCAGCATAGCGAAGACAAAATACTAGCGGCTAGCGAAGTTATTAAAAGTCCAGGTATACCCGATAAGGCTTCCATAATTCAAAAATTAGTCGAGAAGCAAATTCCTATTCTTTCTGAAATAGAGTTTGCCGCCCGCTATACCACAGCAAAATTAATTGCCATAACAGGTTCTAATGGTAAATCTACTACCACCATGCTTACCTACCACATTCTAAAAAATGCAGGTGTAAATGTAGGCTTGGGCGGAAATATTGGGCAAAGCTTTGCCCGCCAAGTAGCCAACCAAGAGGTAGACTATTATGTGTTGGAGATAAGCAGTTTCATGCTCGATAATATGTACGATTTTAAAGCAGATATCGCCGTATTATTAAACATTACCCCCGATCATTTAGATCGCTACGAATACAAGATGGAGAATTATGTGAATTCGAAATTCCGCATCATTCAAAACCAAACCGAGTCTGATGTATTTGTGTATTGTGCAGACGATCCTGAAACCCTAAGAGGGCTAGATCGCATGCAACCTCGGGCGAAAGCATATCCTTTCTCAATCGAAAAAGTTCAAGAACCAGGTGCCTACCTCCAAGAGGATCGCATCAAAATAAATTTACAACAAGCCAAACAAACACCCTTTGATATGTTAATGACCGACCTAGCCCTACAAGGCAAACACAATTTGTACAATTCAATGGCTTCGGGCATTGTGGCCAAAGTATTGGATTTGCGCAACGAAACAATCCGTGAAAGCATGGGTAATTTCACCAATATCGAACATCGGTTAGAGCAGGTAGCTCGTATCTCCGGCATCAATTTTATAAATGATTCTAAAGCAACCAATGTAAACTCTACTTGGTATGCCTTAGAGAGTATGCCTACCGATGTGGTGCTTATTTTGGGTGGCGTTGATAAGGGTAATGATTATAATATGTTGAAAGATTTGGTAAAAGCCAAAGTGAAAGCTATTGTGTGCTTAGGGAAAGATAACAGCCGTATTCACGATGCCTTTGAAGACGATGTAGAGGTAATTGTAAATACATTTTCGGCAAGTGAAGCTGCACAAGTGGCCTATCATTTAGCCAAAAAGGGAGATACTGTGTTGCTTTCTCCTGCATGTGCCAGCTTCGATTTGTTTAAAAATTACGAAGATAGAGGCAACCAGTTTAAGAAAGCTGTAAAAGAATTATAATCCTAAGTTTTAAGAATATGATGGAGCAGATATTCAGCAAAGTAAAAGGCGATAGATGGATTTGGATCATTGTATTGATCCTCTCTATGTGGTCGGTATTGGCTGTATATTCGGCAACCGGAACCATTGCTTACAAAAAAGGCGTAGGTACTGAAGCCTATCTTTTTAAACACTTTGTATTTATTCTGGTGGGTATTGCCTTAATGTATTTTTCCCATTTACTCGATTATAAATACTATGCAGGCATTTCCAAACTTTTAATGGTTATAACCATTCCATTGCTTTTGTATACGCTTCTTTTCGGAGCCAATGTGAACGATGCCAGTCGTTGGGTAACTATTCCCATCATTAACCAAACTTTTCAAACTTCCGATTTGGCAAAATTGGCACTCATTACCTTTTTAGCTCGTACCCTTACCCGTAAACAAGAAAATATAAAAGATGTAAAAAAAGCCTTTATTCCTATTATGGGTTCGGTTTGTGTGGTGTTTGTATTAATTGCTTTAGCCAATTTATCTACTGCATTAATGCTGTTTGGCGTAAGTATTTTATTGTTGATTATTGGTAGAATTAGTATTAAACAAATTTCTATTGTGTCTATGGCGGGTCTTGTGTTGTTAGCCGCAGTCATGTTTTTAGGCCCTCGTAGAGAAACCTATTATTCACGTATACAAACCTATTTACATCCCGAAACTGTAAAAAAAGATAAATCTTTCCAGGCAGATCAAGCAAAAATTGCCATAGCCACGGGAGGTTTATTCGGTAAAGGGCCAGGAAATAGTATTCAGCGTAATGTATTGCCGCACCCGTATTCTGATTTTGTGTTTGCCTTAATTATTGAAGAATACGGTGCAGTGGGAGGCATTTTATTGGTACTTATTTACCTCGTTTTTTTATATCGATGTGTATTGATTGTAACCCATAGTCCCAAGGCCTTTGGTGCCTTATTGGCAGCGGGGCTTAGTTTCAG
>CANGZX010000026.1 GCA_947458775.1 Sphingobacteriaceae bacterium
AATGACTTCATTTCTATCGATAGAAACAACCTCACCGGTTGATTCATCAACAAAATCTTCTACCCATTTTTTCAATACTCTGGCGGCAAGCTTACGACCTACAAATTTCTTAAGGGCAGCTTTGCTCACTTTTACCTCGTCGGCTAGTTCGAATAATTCTAAAATGTCTTTATCCGAATCGTAACCAATGGCACGCAATAAGGTAGTAACCGGGAATTTCTTCTTACGGTCAATGTACGCATACATCACGTTGTTTACGTCTGTAGCAAATTCTATCCACGATCCTTTGAAAGGAATTACACGGGCAGAATATAACTTAGTTCCGTTGGTGTGGCGGCTTTGGCCAAAAAACACACCAGGTGAACGGTGTAGTTGAGAAACAATTACACGCTCGGCACCATTAATTACAAAGGTACCTTTAGGAGTCATGTATGGGATAGTTCCCAAATAAACATCCTGAACGATGGTTTCGAAATCTTCATGTTCCTCATCGTTACAAGATAAACGGAGTTTAGCTTTAAGAGGAACACTATAGGTTAAGCCACGTTCAATACATTCCTGAATGTCGTATCGTGGCGGATCTACGAAATAATCTAAAAACTCTAAAACGAAGATGTTTCTAGAATCAGAAATGGGGAAGTTTTCAGAGAATACTTTAAATAAACCTTCTTGATGACGGTTATCTGAAGTGGTTTCTAACTGAAAGAATTCCCTGAATGATTGCAATTGTACATCCAGAAAGTCGGGATAGTCCAACACATGCTTGCTGGTTGCAAAATTGATTCTTTCGGTATGTTTAGTAGTGTTTGCCAAGGGATTTAGTTTTTTAGTTTAAAAATAAACTGTGCGACTTTTTTACTCTTTTTTCGGAGAGCGCTGTAGGTCAAACAGCAATAGAAACCAATAGAAACAGCAATAGACCCCGGTGAAAACCGGAGTCTAAGGCCATTTTTAGCGTGTCAGATTATTGAATTTCAACAACTGCGCCGGCTTCTTCTAATTGTTTTTTCAAAGCATCAGCTTCGTCTTTAGCAACACCTGCTTTTAATTCAGATGGCGCTGCATCAACTAAGTCTTTAGCTTCTTTCAAACCTAAACCGGTTAAATCTTTCACTAATTTTACTACTGCTAGTTTCTGACCACCAGCTTCTTTCAATAATACATTAAAGCTGGTTTTTTCTTCTGCAGCAGCAGCGGCGCCACCAGCAGCAGGAGCAGCAACTGCAACAGCTGCAGCAGCAGGCTCAATACCATACTCATCTTTAAGAATTTGAGCTAACTCATTAACTTCTTTTACTGTTAAGTTTACTAATTGCTCAGCAAACGATTTTAAATCTGCCATTTTATTTGAATTTTAACGTTAAATACTTTGTTTTTTAATCAAGCTTTAGGTGCTTGTTAACCTCTTTGTTCTAATGCTTTAACAATACCTGCTAATTTGCTTTTACCAGACTGTAAGCCTGAAATAACATTTTTAGCTGGTGATTGTAACAATCCGATGATTTCTCCGATTAATTCCTCTTTAGATTTTAAGTTCACTAAAGCGTTCAACTGGTTATCGCCAATGAAGATAGCACTGTCTATATACGCTGCTTTTAAAAGGGGCTTATCACCGCTAGCTCTCAAGGCTTTAATCAGTTTTGCCGGAGCATTAGCTGAGTTTGAGAATAATAGAGTTGATGATCCTTTAAGTACATCGTATAAGTGAGCATAATCACGTGATGCGGCTTCTAAAGCCTTTTTAATTAAGGTGTTTTTTGCTACCTGCATTTTGATATCACTATCGAAACATTTGCGGCGAATATCATTCACGGCTGCTACAGTCAGGTTAGAAGTATCAGCAATGTAAACATTGCTGAAGCTATTAATCTGCTCTTTTAAAGCAAGAACAACATCGTGTTTTTCTTCTTTTCTCATGATTAGATTCCTGCTATAGTTTTAGTTTCAATTTCGATTCCAGAACTCATTGTAGAAGACATGTAAATGCTTTTGAAATAAGTTCCTTTTGCAGCTGATGGTTTTAATTTAGAGATCACTTGAATTACTTCTAATGCATTCTCATAAATTTTCTCGGCAGAGAAAGATACTTTCCCTACAGAAGCATGAATGATTCCGGTTTTATCAACCTTGAAATCAATTTTACCGCCTTTAACATCGGTTACCGCTTTACCTACTTCGGTAGTTACGGTTCCTGATTTAGGGTTTGGCATGAGGTTTCTTGGGCCTAAAACACGGCCTAATTTACCCACTTTTGCCATCACACTAGGCATGGTAATAATGATATCAATATCAGTCCATCCTGCTTCAATTTTAGCAATATAATCATCCAAACCTACGTAATCTGCACCTGCTGCTTTAGCTTCCTCTTCTTTATCGGGGGTTACTAAGGCCAATACACGTACATTTTTACCGGTACCATGAGGAAGTGTTGCAATACCACGTACCATTTGGTTCGCTTTACGAGGATCTACGCCTAAACGTACATTCAAGTCAACCGATGCATCAAATTTGGTAGTAGTAATATCTTTTACTAAAGCCGAAGCTTGTTGCAAAGTATATGCTTTACCATCCTCAATTTTGGAAATTGCCGTTTTTTGATTTTTTGTTAATCTAGCCACTTCTTAAACTGATTTGTGTTAATTAATTATTCCAGGGTGCGTTACCATTTACGGTAATTCCCATACTGCGTGCAGTACCTGCAACCATTTTCATGGCCGACTCAATGGTAAATGCGTTTAAATCGGTCATTTTATCTTTTGCAATTGCTTCAACCTGCTCCCAGCTTACGCTAGCAACTTTTTTACGGTTTGGCTCTGCAGAACCACTTTTTTGACCAGAAACTTCCAATAATTGGATAGCTACTGGAGGGGTTTTAATGATAAATTCGAACGATTTGTCAGCATATACAGAAATTACTACCGGTAATACTTTACCTGGCTTGTCTTGGGTACGAGCATTAAATTGCTTACAAAAATCCATAATGTTTACCCCTTTAGCACCTAATGCAGGTCCTACCGGTGGCGATGGGTTTGCAGCTCCTCCCTTGATCTGTAATTTTACTAACGCTTCGACTTCTTTTGCCATTTTTTTGTTGTTTATTTAATACTCAATGTTAGTAAGTTGGAAGCTATGTAACATTTGATTTATCTAGACTTTAGAGTTTGGACAAGAGTGTTTATATTCTTATCCTATTCTGCCATCTAAATGCTTTTAATATGTATTTATTGAGGGATAAACCTCCACTCAACACTATTCTTTTTCTACTTGCATGTAATTCAATTCAAGTGGGGTACGACGGCCGAAGATTTTAACCATTACTTTTAGTTTTTTCTTCTCATCGTTTACCTCTTCAATTACACCAGAAAAGCCTTGGAATGGACCATCCATTACCTTCACCTGCTCTCCAACCATATAGTTGATGTTAATTACCTCACTTTGAGAGGCCATCTCATCTACTTTACCTAAGATGCGGTTTACTTCTGCTTGGCGCATAGGCACCGGTGTACCCGATTTATCACCTAAAAATCCAATTACACTATTAATATTTTTAATGATATGCTGTAATTCAGCATCCATATTGGCTTCAATTAATACATATCCAGGGTAAAAATTACGCTCTTTGGCAATTTTTTTACCGTCTTTCATCTGCAAGTATTTTTCCATCGGAATTAATACCTGAGGCAATAAATGAGCTATACCCAAACGATTAATTTCGGCTTCTAGATATTGTTTTACCTTTTTCTCTTTGCCACTAACCGCACGTACTACGTACCATTTCAGTTGATCACTCATCGTTTCGTTCTAAAAAATGTTAAGCAAGAGATTTATAGAAAAGTTTCAACGCAGTACCTGCAGATTCATCCATTGCCAAAACCAAAAAGGCAATAACAATAGATGCTACCAATACCAATACTGCAGAGTTTTGTAACTCAGACCACGTAGGCCAAGATACTTTCTGCGTCATTTCGTTATACGATTCTTTAAAAAATTCAATAACTTTTGCCATCTGTTCTATTATATCTTAAGCACGGGAACAAGGATTCGAACCCTGATCAAAGGTTTTGGAGACCTCTATTCTACCGTTGAACTATTCCCGTAGTTAATTAACAAGAAAACATAAGCCCGCAATAAAGCGGACTTATGTTATCCAATTAACCTTATTTATGTGAAATCTTGTTATTTCAAAATTTCGGTTACCTGTCCGGCACCTACAGTTCTACCACCCTCACGGATAGCGAAACGTAAACCTTTCTCCATAGCAATTGCGTTGATCAATTTTACACTGATCGTAACGTTATCACCTGGCATAACCATTTCTACACCTGCTGCTAATGAAATTTCACCAGTAACATCTGTAGTACGGAAATAGAATTGTGGACGGTATTTGTTAAAGAATGGAGTGTGACGTCCACCTTCAGCTTTTGATAATACGTAAATCTCAGCTTTGAAATCAGTGTGAGGAGTTACAGAACCTGGTTTACAGATTACCATACCACGACGGATATCAGTTTTCTCAATACCACGTAATAATAAACCTACGTTATCACCAGCTTCACCGTAATCTAAAATTTTACGGAACATTTCTACACCAGTAACGGTTGATTTCAAGTTCTCAGCACCCATACCTAAGATGTCTACTGCATCACCTGAATTGATTACACCACGCTCGATACGACCAGTTGCAACTGTACCACGACCTGTGATAGAGAATACATCCTCAATCGGCATCAAGAAAGGTAATTCAGTTAAGCGTGGTGGAATTGGAATGTAGCTATCTACAGCATCCATTAATTCCATGATTTTAGCTACCCATTTAGGATCTCCGTTCAAACCACCTAATGCAGAACCTTGAATAACAGGAATATCATCACCAGGGAAATCGTAGAATGATAATAATTCACGAACTTCCATTTCTACTAATTCTAATAATTCAGGATCATCAACCATATCCACTTTGTTCATGAATACAACCAATGAAGGTACACCTACCTGACGAGCAAGAAGGATGTGCTCACGAGTTTGTGGCATTGGACCATCAGTTGCAGCAACTACGATAATAGCACCATCCATTTGGGCAGCACCAGTTACCATGTTTTTTACATAATCCGCGTGACCTGGACAATCTACGTGTGCGTAGTGACGGTTTGCAGTTGAATACTCAACGTGAGCAGTATTAATAGTAATACCTCTTTCTTTTTCCTCAGGAGCTGAGTCAATTGAATCGAATGAACGTGCCTCAGATAAACCAGCATCAGCCAAAACTTTAGTAATAGCTGCTGTTAAAGTTGTTTTACCGTGATCGACGTGACCAATAGTACCGATATTTAAATGCGGCTTACTACGGTCAAATTTTTCTTTTGCCATTTTAAAATCTAATTAAAGGTTAATTGTTGTTTGTTATTGTTTTTATAAAATTTTTGAGCCAAAGATGGGACTTGAACCCACGACCTCTTCCTTACCAAGGAAGTGCTCTACCGCTGAGCTACTTCGGCTGTTTACTTTCGCAAAGCTTAAGATCAACATCCCTGTTAACCGTAGCCCATTTATCTTTTTTCTGAGCGGAAGACGAGGTTCGAACTCGCGACCTATAGCTTGGAAGGCTATCGCTCTACCAACTGAGCTACTTCCGCTTATATTATGGTGGGGGGAGAAGGATTCGAACCTTCGAAACCGAAGTAACGGATTTACAGTCCGTCCCATTTGACCGCTCTGGAATCCCCCCTATACAGAGCCTCCTATCGGGATCGAACCAATGACCTACTGATTACAAGTCAGTTGCTCTACCAGCTGAGCTAAGGAGGCTTTTTGCATATAAAAAGCTTTTTAATACATGAATGAACATCCCTTTATACTATTCGAAAGCGCATAACATGGCCTTGCGAAAGGGACTGCAAATCTACACAATTAAAGAGTGGAACAAAATTTTTTCTGAAAAAAATTTAGGCGGCCTTTTTTGCCGCCCAAACTCCCCTGAAAATTAGACTTATTTTGTTACTAAAAGGCCTATAACGTATCTTCCGGATTAAGCAATTGTTTATGGTTACTGGTGTGTTCTTTTACCCGTTCTTTATGCTTGTGGATCTGTATTTTTATACAATCCATGGCTAAATCGGTTGCGGCCTCAAAACTTAGCGCAATTTCGCTACAAAACAAATCTTTACCGGGTATGGCCAACTTAATTTCTACTTGTTTATTTTCATCGGTTTCCGAGGGTACTACTTTCAAATAAATATCGCCCTGAATAATTTGATCGAAATAATGATCGAGTTTGGCAATTTTAGTTTCAATATAATCCAATAACTTACGGTCTGCATCAAAATGAATTGATTGTACGTTGATTTTCATTTTCTCCTCCTTTGTTTTTATGCCTTTGGATGGGCTTGTTTATAGATAGATTTTAGTTTTTCGATGGAATTATGGGTATATACCTGCGTTGCCGATAAATTGGCATGACCCAAAAGCTCTTTAATAGCTGTTAACTCTGCTCCTTTATTTAATAAAGCGGTAGCAAAGCTGTGGCGCAAAATATGTGGGCTTTTTTTATCTTGGGTTGATACCTCTCCCAATGCCTGTTTTACCAAACGGTAAATGAGTTGTGGATAGGCCGCTGTGCCCTTATCGGTAACTATTAATTTATCGGTGCTAGTAAAGCCCAACTCGTTTTTTTGGTCGATATATACTTTTAACAAAGCAAAAAGAGGTTTAGCCAAAGGAATTATCCGTTCTTTATTGCGTTTTCCCAATACTTTAATTTGCTCGTTATAGTCGTCTATATCGCTGTTTTTAAGTCCCAAAAGTTCGGCTAATCGTATTCCAGTACCGTAAAGTAATTCCAAAACAACGCGATCTCTCAAGCCCTCGAACCCTGAGGGAAACAAAGCTTCATCATCCAATAAGGCATTTAGCTTAGCTTCTTCAACAATTACAGGCAAGCGTTTGGGGATTTTGGGTGCTTGTACTTGCTCCATAGGGCTTTTTACGACCAAGCCTTCTCGTTGTAAAAATTTATAAAATGAGCGCAACGAAGATATTTTACGATTAATGGATTTCGCACCCGTGTCGGCTTCCATACACTCCATCACCCAAGAGCGCACTAAAGTATGCGTGGCTTCGGCTAGCGTAGTTTCGTAGGTGGTAAGAAAGGTTTGGAATTGTAAAAGATCGGTTTCATACGCTTTTATAGTATGCGGAGAGAATCTTTTCTCGTACTGCACATACCGTATAAAACGCTCTATAAACATGAAAAACTAGTTGAATATTCGAATACATGAATATACAACTAGTTTTTAATATATGCGATACAAATGGGGATTAAATCGTTTCGCGATTTAATCCAACTTTGTAAATTGCTTTTTTGATTTCGGTACGACGAGTGATTGATTTTTTCTCGTAGGCTTGGCGGCTACGCAACTCACGCATTACGCCCGTTTTCTCGAATTTCTTCTTGAAACGTTTCAAGGCTTTATCTAATGATTCGCCGTCTTTAATGTTAATAATAATCATAAAGTGAAATACCTCCTCTCGTTTGTTTAGGACTGCAAACTTAAGCAAAATCTTGAGAATCAAAAATTAATACATCAATTTAAGAAGCTTCGCCCTCAAATAATTAACTTAGTACGCCTATGAGAGATATTGAAACAAGAGAAGACATTGTATTAATGGTGGATACTTTCTACCAAAAAGTGCAGCAAGATGAGCTCATTGGACCTATTTTTAATAGCCGCATTGCACCCGAAGCCTGGCCGGCGCATTTAGATAGAATGTATACTTTTTGGACTACCATATTACTAAATCAACCGGGGTACAGTGGCCAGCCTTTTGAAAAACACCGCGACATGCCTATTCATAAAGCGCATTTTGAGCGTTGGGTAAGCATGTTTAAGACTATTGTTGATAATTTATTTGAAGGCCCTATTGCCAACGAAGCTAAATACCGGGCCGAATTAATGGGGCATTTGTTCTTGGCGAAACTAGAAAAAGGGCGTTTGGCTTAATAATTAACCAAACTTATGCATGTATTCGAGTAAGGTGCTAATTTACGTTTACCATCCAAAAAATCTAAACTCACCACAAACGCAAAGACACTCGTAGAAGCACCCAATTGTTCTACCAAACTAGCTGCTGCAGCAACAGTACCGCCGGTAGCCAACAAATCATCGTGAATTAATACTTTCTGACCAGGCTTTAAA
>CANGZX010000027.1 GCA_947458775.1 Sphingobacteriaceae bacterium
ACATTAGTTTATGCAAGAAAAAAATAACCCCAAAGTAATTAAAGCATGGGCCTATTTCGATTGGGCAAATTCAGCCTATAGCCTCGTTATTACTTCTACTATTTTTCCGGTTTATTATACCGTAATTACCACCACCAAAGAGCACGGGGATAAAGTGCTTTTCTTCGGAAAATGGTTCGTAAATACCGCATTAAGCAATTATGCCATGGCGGTAGGCTACCTCATGATGGTCTTTTTGCTCCCCATTTTATCCTCGGTTTCCGATTACCATGGAAATAAGAAAAGTTTCATGAAATTTTTCACCTATTTGGGTGGTTTAGCGTGTATAGGTTTGTTTTTCTTTAAGTTAGAAACGTTAGAGTTAGGCGTTATTTTGTTTGCCCTGGCCGCTGTTGGCTGGATTGGTGGTGCTTTGTTTTACAATTCTTACTTACCCGAAATTGCCACGCCCGATCATCAAGATAAAGTGAGTGCACAAGGCTTTGCTTGGGGCTATATTGGCAGTGTTATTTTGCAAATTATCTGCTTCATCTTTGTATTAATGCCCGATACTTTTGGCATTACCGATCCCTCTTTTCCGGCACGTTTATCCTTTTTGTTAGTGGGCGTGTGGTGGATAGCCTTTGCACAGATTTCATTTAAGCGCTTGCCAAACGGAAGTACGAATTATGAAAAAGTAAATAAAAATTTGATTCATAGTGGTTTTCAAGAATTACATAAAGTATGGCTTCAGGTAAAAGAGATGCGTACGCTTAAGTTTTTCTTAGCTGCTTTCTTCTTTTACTCTATGGGGGTACAAACCATTATGTTGGTGGCAGCTAATTTTGGGGAAAAAATACTTCATTTAGGGGCTACTAAACTAATTATCACCATTTTGTTAATCCAGCTATTGGCCATTTTAGGGGCCTATTTAATGTCTTATTTGGCTGGTAAACTCGGTAACTTTACCGTACTCATGTTGGTGGTTATTATTTGGATTTTTGTGTGTATTTCAGCCTATTTCATCACCAGCGAATATCAATTTTACGCCTTAGCTTGTGTAGTTGGTTTAGTAATGGGAGGTATACAATCCCTTTCCCGTTCCACATACTCCAAATTATTACCGGAAAATACGCCCGATACGGCTTCTTTTTTCAGTTTTTACGATGTAACCGAGAAATTAGCCATTGTAATTGGTTTATTTAGTTTCGGCTATATCGAAGAATTTACGGGGAATATGCGCAATTCTGCTGTATCACTCACCACCTTTTTCAGTTTGGGCTTGGTATTTCTCGTACTTATTTTGCTGCAAAAACGTAAAGAAATAGCAAACTAATACAGATATTTTTAGACCTTTGCAGAACACCCTGTTTAAATGACCGTAGAACTATTTATACCTTGCTTTATTGATCAATTATACCCCGAAACGGCATATAATACGGTTAAAGTACTCGAAAAAGCAGGTTGTAAGGTTAAATACAATGCCGAACAAACCTGTTGTGGGCAGCCTGCTTTTAATGCTGGCTATTGGGATGAAGCTAAAGCCATAGGGTATAAATTCTTGGAAGATTTTTCTGATAATGTGGTCATTGTTTCGCCATCTGCTTCGTGCACGGGCATGGTTAAAAACTATTACAATGATTTGTTCACGAATACCGCTGTGCACAATAGATGTCGCTCTATACAGTCGGACATCATCGAACTTTCCGATTTCTTAGTAAACGTATTAAATAAAGACTATTTCGGTGCCGAATTAGAAGGTAAAGCAGTGTACCACGATTCCTGTGCAGGTTTACGAGAATGCAAAATTAAAGCAGAACCAAGAGCCTTATTAGAAAAAGTACATGGCTTAGAATTGCTCGAAATGCCCGATACCGAAACTTGTTGTGGTTTTGGAGGAACCTTTGCCGTAAAATTTGAGGGAATTTCTAGTGCAATGGCCCAGCAAAAGGTTACCAACGCATTAGCTGTTGGTGCCGAATACATCATTTCTACCGACACCTCCTGCTTGATGCATTTACAAGCATACATCGACAAAGAAAATCTAAAAATAAAAACCATGCACCTAGCCGATGTATTGGCACATGGCTGGGGAAATGTTTAACTATTTTTAACAAATTTACACCCATTAAAAACATACTTTTGATCATCAAAAACCTAGAATATCATGACTAAACAATTTTTCGGAATCATTGCTTTCTGTACCTTATTAAGCTCCTATGTGTTCTCTCAGCAAAAAACAGCTGGAGTTATTTATTACGATCAAGTAATTGATTTAAAATCTATGGCGGGCGGCCAACAGCAAGGAGCCGGTGGTAATGGTGGAGAAGTGCGTGTAATGACCTTTGGTGGCCTAAATGGTTCGGCAATGCCTGAAAAAATTACCAATAAATTCGAGATCGCATTCAATCCAACTGGAGCTAAATTCCAAAAATCGGTTGCAGAAGATATTACTGCACCTGGCGGTGGAGAAGGTACTGGTGGGGGCATGCGTATGATGATGCGTTTTGGCGGTAGCGACCGTGAATTGTATTTCAATGCAAGCGATAAAGTAATTGAATCTTTTGAATTGAATAGCGAAGAAGTATTGTTAGAATCTGTTTTAGGAAGCGGTTCCAAAGAAGCAGAATTAAGTACTGAAACTAAAAAAATTAGTGGCTTTGATTGTAAAAAAGCTGTCGTAAGCGGTCGGAATGGTTCACAAACAATCATTTGGTATACAACTGATTTGGCTTTAAAAGCATCGCCCATGGCTAACTTCTGGATAGCAGGAGTAGTGTTAGGTATCGAAACCGATCGAATGAAGTTTTATGCAACCAGCATAGAGTTTACCAAGATAAAAGACAGCGAAGTAGCCACCCCTAAAAAAGGTAAAACCATAACTCAAGAAGATTATCAAAAAGCAATGGAAGAAATGCGGGCAAAATTCAGAAATGGCGGCGGAGAACGTCAAATACGAATTCAGCAATAATAAATTCTTTAGAACAGCCCCGCTTTACGGGGCTTTTTTTATGCCCAAATTTAGAAGATATTGCTATTTTTGTAATCCATCACATAGTAGGTGATGTTTAATAACCATTTTTTCGAACGTTAAATCATATTGTAGATGATCAATATTACCCTTCCCGACGGTTCGGTTCGTGCTTACGAATCAGGAACCAACGCCCACCAAATAGCCCTTTCCATTTCAGAAGGCTTAGCCCGAAACGTTTTAGCAGCTGTTGTAAACGGAGAAATCTGGGATGCAACTCGTGCTATTGAAACCGATGCCACGCTGCGTTTATTAACTTGGAACGATATCGAAGGCAAAAGCACCTTTTGGCATTCTTCGGCACACTTAATGGCCGAAGCACTAGAAGCCCTTTATCCGGGTGTAAAACTAGGTATTGGCCCAGCTATAGAAACGGGTTTTTATTACGATGTAGATTTCGGTGATCGCGAATTTTCGTCGGATAATTTTAAGGAAATAGAAGATAAAATGCTCGAATTGGCTCGAAATAAAGCTGATTATGAGCGTAAAGCTATCAGTAAAGCAGATGCTGAGAAATATTTCACCGAAAAGGGTGACGAATATAAACTCGATTTAATTAAAGATTTAGCCGATGGCTCTATCACCTTTTATACGCAGGGTAATTTTACCGACCTGTGCCGTGGGCCACACATTCCCAATACCGGTTTTGTAAAAGCCGT
Source organism: Sphingobacteriaceae bacterium (assembly GCA_947458775.1). GTDB lineage: Bacteria > Bacteroidota > Bacteroidia > Sphingobacteriales > Sphingobacteriaceae > JAIPAN01. Next base: position 3,670 of record CANGZX010000027.1, read on the forward strand.
AAAATTGATGAATGTGGCAGGTGCCTACTGGCGTGGCGATGAAACCCGTAAGCAGTTAACACGTATTTATGGCGTAACCTTTCCGAAACAAAGCGAATTGAGTGAATACTTGGAAATGGTTGAAGAAGCCAAAAAGCGTGATCATCGTAAATTGGGTAAAGAATTAGAATTATTTGCTTTCTCCGAAAAAGTAGGTATGGGATTACCGATGTGGTTACCCAAAGGAACCGCACTAAGAGAAAAATTAGTTAGTTTTCTGCAAAAGGCACAACAAAAAATGGGCTATGAGCAGGTGGTTACTCCGCATATCGGGCATAAAAACCTGTATGTAACTTCCGGCCATTACGATAAATATGGTTCCGATTCGTTTCAGCCAATTAAAACCCCGCAAGAAGGAGAGGAGTTCTTTCTAAAACCGATGAACTGCCCGCACCATTGCGAACTGTATAAAACTAAGCCACGTTCTTACAAAGATTTGCCAGTACGTTTTGCCGAATTTGGTACCGTTTACCGCTACGAACAAAGTGGCGAATTACACGGGTTAACCCGGGTAAGAGGTTTTACACAAGATGATGCCCACTTATTTTGCCGACCCGATCAGGTAAAAGAAGAATTTAAAAAGGTAATAGACTTGGTATTGTATGTATTGGGTGCATTAGAATTCCAAGATTATACCGCACAAATTTCCCTTCGCGATCCGAATAACAAATCTAAATACATCGGATCTGATGCAAATTGGGCTTTAGCTCAGGCGGCAATTATAGAAGCTGCCGACGAAAAAGGATTGACAACTGTGGTAGAATATGGAGAAGCGGCATTTTATGGCCCTAAACTCGATTTTATGGTTCGCGATGCCTTGGGTCGTAAATGGCAATTAGGAACTATTCAGGTAGATTATAACCTGCCCGAACGTTTCGAATTAGAATATACTGGCAGTGATAACGCCAAGCACCGGCCCGTAATGATTCACCGGGCACCCTTCGGTTCCCTAGAACGATTCATTGCCCTGTTGATTGAGCATTGTGCCGGTAACTTCCCATTGTGGTTAACTCCCGAACAATTTATCGTACTTCCTATCTCAGAGAAATATGAAGAATATGCGAAAAAACTTTTAGAATCCTTAAATAATTCCGATATTCGCGGGCTAATCGACATGAGAGATGAGAAAATCGGCCGCAAAATTCGCGACGCCGAGATGAAAAAAATCCCTTATATGTTGATTATTGGAGAGAAGGAAATGAGCGAAGGAATGGTTTCAGTTCGTAAGCATGGTGAAGGAGATTTGGGGAGTATGAGCGTACAAGAATTTGAAAATCAGTTAATTAACGAAACTAAAATTTAACACATAATTGGCTTTAGGAAGACCAGGATTTAACAGAGGACCACGTCCACCGTTTAAGAAAAAAGAAGCGGAACACTACATTAACGAACTCATCAGAGCCGTCGAGGTACGATTGGTGGGTGATAATGTAGAAGTAGGGGTTTATGCCCTTAAAGATGCTTTGGCCATTGCTGAAGAGTTAGAATTAGATTTAGTGGAGATTTCTCCAAATGCAGTTCCTCCGGTTTGTAAAGTTGTTGATTACAACAAGTTTCTTTACGAACAGAAGAAAAAAATGAAGGAAATTAAGGCGAATGCCAAGCAAACGGTCATTAAAGAGATTCGTTTCGGGCCTAATACCAGCGATCATGATTTCCAATTTAAGCTGAAACATGCCATTAATTTTTTAGAAAGTGGCGAAAAAGTAAGAGCTTACGTTCATTTTAAAGGAAGAGCCATTGTTTACAAAGAAAAAGGGGAGATTTTGCTCCTTAAGTTTGCTCAGGCATTAGAAGAGGTAGGTAAAGTAGAGCAGTTGCCCAAATTAGAAGGTAAACGAATGTTTTTAACGGTTTCACCAAAAGGTGGAAAAAAATAAATACGAATTTTACACACAATAAATAAATAGGTTATGCCAAAAATGAAAACGTGTTCTAGTGCAAAAAAGCGTTTTAAGCTTACTGGAACCGGTAAAATCGCCAGAAAGAATGCCTACAAAAGTCACATCTTAACCAAGATGAGTACTAAACGTAAGCGTGCTTTAGGTCAGACCAGTTTGGTGTCTGAGGCTGATATGGGCAACGTTAAACGTATGCTTTGTATCGGTAAGTAATTAATTAATTTTTAACCAGGTACTCGGTTTACAAGATTCCTAAACGGAACACCGCTTACCAAAAATCAAAACAACATGCCACGTTCGGTTAACGCAGTTGCGTCTAGACGCAGAAGAAAAAAGATCTTAAAATTAGCTAGAGGCTATTGGGGATCGAGAAGCAAGGTTTACACCGTTGCTAAAAACACGGTTGAAAAAGGTTTGCAATATGCATACCGTGACCGTAAAACCAAAAAGAGAGAATTTAGAGCTTTATGGATTCAGCGTATCAATGCTGGAGCACGTCAGTACGGAATTTCCTACTCACAATTAATTGGTAAGTTAGCCACTAAAGAAATCGGTTTAAACCGTAAAGTATTAGCTGATTTAGCAATGAACAATCCAGATGCCTTTAAAGCAGTAATTGATGCAGTAAAATAAGCTGTATACATACTATAAAAAAAGCCCCTCGAATTTCGAGGGGCTTTTTTAGTATATCATTAAGGGTTTAGCCTTTTAATACTTTCGTTACCAAATCTGCAGCTTCTTTTAATTGAATGGCCGAGAATACTTCTAAACCAGACTCATCAATTAGTTTTTTAGCTTCAACAGCATTTGTACCTTGTAAACGAACAATAATGGGCACCGGAATGTTACCAATTTCTTTGTAGGCATCTATAACGCCTTGCGCCACACGGTCGCAACGTACAATACCACCAAAAATATTAATCAAAATGGCTTTCACATTCGGATCGCTTAAAATGATGTTAAAGCCCGCTTTTACCGTTTCGGCATTGGCAGTGCCACCTACATCTAGAAAGTTAGCTGGTTCGCCACCGGCCAATTTAATAATATCCATAGTAGCCATGGCTAAGCCGGCACCATTTACCATACAACCCACGTTACCATCTAATTTCACGTAGTTTAAGTTCGATTTTCCAGCTTCTACTTCGGTTGGATCTTCCTCCGATTCATCACGCATAGCCGCATAATCCGCATGGCGATATAAGGCGTTATCATCTAAATTTACCTTAGCATCTACCGCTAAAATTTTATTGTCAGATGTTTTTAATACCGGGTTAATTTCAAACATGGCCGAATCGGTAGCATCATACGCCTTGTATAAAGCGGCAATGAATTTACACATGTCTTTAAATGCTTCGCCACTTAAACCCAAGTTAAAGGCAATTTTACGGGTTTGAAATGGCTGTAAACCTACTTTAGGATCAATTTCTTCTTTAAAAATTAAATGTGGCGTGTGCTCAGCAACTTCTTCAATATCCATACCACCTTCGGTAGAATACATAATAATGTTGCGACCTTTTGCTCTATCTAGTAATACAGAGATATAAAATTCTTTGGTTTCAGATTCGCCTGGATAATATACATCCTGGGCTATTAAAACCTTGCTCACCAATTTGCCTTCGGGGCCAGTTTGTGGCGTTACCAATTGCATGCCAATAATGGCTTCGGCTTTTTCTTTAACCTCATCGAGGTTTTTGGCCAGCTTCACACCGCCACCCTTACCACGTCCGCCGGCATGAATTTGCGCTTTTACCACCACCCAATCCGAATTGTAGTCGGTTTTAAGTTTTTTTGCAGCCTCTACAGCTTGTGCAGGTGTTTCGGCAACTAGGCCTTCTTGTACCCGTACGCCAAAAGATTTAAGAATTTCTTTACCTTGATATTCGTGTATATTCATGTGGTTCTAATTTGTGGTAAAACTACCATTTTGTATTCATTTTTGAAACCCCTAAACTGACATTGTTGAACCAAAAAATCTGTATCTTGCACCTATGCTTAGCGCTAGCGGAATTATCAAAAATTATGGCGATTTGCCCATTTTAAAAGGGGTTGATTTGCAAATTAAAGCCGGAGAGTTAGTAGCCATTGTGGGTGCTTCTGGTGCTGGTAAAAGCACCTTATTACATATTTTGGGTACGTTAGATAGACCCGATTCAGGAGAAATTTTTTTAGATGGCGAAGCACTACATCAATTTAAAGCGTCGCAACTAAGCGCCTTTAGAAATCGTTCTATTGGCTTTGTATTTCAGTTTCATCATTTATTACCCGAATTTACTGCCCTCGAAAATGTATGTATTCCTGGTTTTATAGCAAATAAACCAAAAAAAGATGTAGAGAAACGTGCAACAGAATTGTTAGGCATTTTGAATCTGAATACTCGGTTAGATCATAAACCTTCGGCACTATCTGGTGGAGAGCAACAACGGGTTGCCGTGGCTAGAGCCCTTATGAATTCCCCAAAACTTCTTTTAGCCGATGAGCCTTCTGGTAATTTAGATTCTGCCAATGCCGCCGATTTGCACCAATTGTTTTTAACTTTAAAGAGGGAACTCAATCAAACATC
>CANGZX010000028.1 GCA_947458775.1 Sphingobacteriaceae bacterium
CCTCTACCCCAGGTGAGTACATCGAAAATAAGTCCAGGTTTTACTTCTAAACTGCGTTGAAACCTAAAAGGAGCTTCTAAAGCTGCTTTTTTAGGTGCCGAGTTAAGCATTTCTGAATCGCCACCGCAAGCAGCAATTAAAACGGTTCCTAGGAGTAGCAAGCTGATTGAAAAGTGATTTTTAAACATCGTATTAAATTTAATGGGTATATAAACTTTGAGGTATTTCTTGGCTCAATCCGCTAGGAAGTTTCATCACTAATTTTAAGGCCGAACTTCCTCCAGATTGAAAATATTTTACTTGAATTTTATGGTAACCTTTTTGCAAGCGAATGGCACCAGTTACCGCGAAAGAAGCATGTTTATCGTCATTGTCCACCACCAATTTGTCGTCAATCCATAAGCTAGAACCATCATCGGAAGTTAAGGTAAACGAATACACTCCATCTTCTGCGGCTTGCAAGTAACCATTCATCACCAAACCAAAAGTTCGAGCCATGGTTTTGTATTTTCCTAAAGCAACAGTAGGTAAAATGGCCTGTTGATTTACTTTTAGTGTATCAATCTCTTTCGTAAAATTAAAAAGCCCGGGCACAAAATAAGCCTGCAAACCTGGCAATAAACCCGGATTGGTACTAGCGGCCAGCGGCAAAGTATTGTCTAAAATAGTGGTAGAAACTGTGCTCTGCTTCCCACTTGGGGCAATTACCCGTGTTTTTAACACTCGTTGTCCATCAGGCAGAATCTTTACGGTAAAGGGCTTGGCGTACAGCTGGGTAGTGGCATCGGGTGTATAGCCGTCGAGGGTGTAGTAAATTTTGGCACCTTTTACCGGGGCTTGAAGTGTAAACGTGAATTCATCCCCAATCAAGGTGGTATCTTTTATACCAATGGGGTTTGGAACCCGATAGTTTATGGCTGTTTTATCTAGTTTAGCCAAATGCTCAGGCACAGCTTGGCCAACAAAATTTGTCCAATTTTTGTTAGCCGGATTTGTCCAAGCAATTTCTGAAAGGGCATATAATCTAGGCAATAGCATGTATTCTACTTTTGCAGGATTAGTCATGTACTCCGTCCACATATTGGCTTGTACCCCAATTATACGGGCTTGCTGAGCCGCAGTTAGGCTTGTAGGTGTTGGATTGTAGCCATAAACCTGGTCCAATGGGGTATATCCGCCAATACTCAGGGGTTCTTGGTTGCTTTTTCCTTGCGCATGATCGAAATAAACATAATCGCCAGGGGTCATGATGGCATTGTGGTTTTGTTTGGCTGCAGCAATACCGCCATCAGTGCCTCTCCAGCTCATTACCGTAGCATTGGGGGCTAAACCTCCTTCTAAAATCTCGTCCCAACCAATAATTTGACGGCCTTTGCTGTTTAAATACTTTTCAATACGCTGTATAAAATAGCTTTGTAAGTGATGTTCGTCTTTTAATTTTAAATTTTTGATGCGTTTTTGGCAATAGGGACATACTTTCCAACGTGTTTTTGGCGATTCGTCGCCACCAATGTGTATGTAGGTACTCGGGAAAAGTGTCATAACTTCATCCAACACATTTTCTAAAAATGTAAACGTTTGGTCTTTACCTGCACAATACACATCGTCAAAAACTCCCCATTTTTCGGCAGCAGTAAATGGCCCAGGATTATCTCCACAAGCCAATTCCGGATAGGCAGAAAGTGCCGCTAAAGAGTGACCCGGCATTTCAATTTCTGGAATGATGGTAATAAAACGTTGCTGAGCATAGGCTACAACCTCTTTTATTTCCTCTTGTGTATAAAATCCTCCATACGGTGTTTGATCAAAAAGTTGCGGCATACGATCGTGGTAATTGCCCACCAAGGTTTGAGCTCTATAGCCTCCAACCTGTGTAAGTTTGGGGTATTTTTTAATTTCAATTCGCCAACCTTGATCTTCGGTTAAATGCCAATGAAAGGTATTTAATTTATAGGTGGCCAATAAATCGATATATTCTTTAATGAAGGATATGGGAAAGAAATGACGCCCCACATCTAAATGCATCCCCCGATAGCTGTAACGAGGCCAATCTTCAATATCAAGTCCTTGTAAAAGAATTCGATCTGATTTTTCTGGAAATAACTGCACCAAGGTTTCTGCTGCATAAAATAAGCCCGCTCCTTTCCCCTTCAACTCAACTTGCTTATCGTCAATATGCAAAGTATACGATTCGGGTTTATAGAGCGCATCGGTATTTTCTATTAAGCTGATGCAAGCACCCTCTGGTTTAAGCACCAAGTTAATTTTAAGACCATAGGTTTGCAAAATATAGCTTTGCAGCATTTTTGCGATCGGTAAATTCTCATCTGTACCGTATGCTATGCGGGTTTGCGCATCTAATACAAATTGCTGGCTAGTTTTTGTTATTTTTTGAGGTGCTGGAATAAGCACAGCACTTTGATTCACGTTCTGGGCTAATGCGGGCAACGTGAAGCAGGCAAAACAAATTGCCCAAAATTTAAATTTGGTCATAAGGGTAGCTTTATATACCAAATCTAAAAAAAAGAATGATTTTTTAAGCGTGTTCTTTTGCGGCTAAATACCGTTCGGCCTCTAAAGCAGCCATGCAACCGGTACCGGCAGCAGTAATGGCTTGGCGCCACATGGTATCTTGCACATCGCCACAGGCAAATACGCCTTCGATATTGGTTTGGGTGCTATCTGGTTTGGTAATGAGGTAACCGGTGGCATCCATTTCTAAAATACCTTTAAATAATTCGGTGTTGGGGTGATGTCCAATGGCCACAAAAAATCCCGTAATGGCAAATGTTTGTTCGGTTTGATCTTGATTATTTTTAACACGAACACCTGTTACATTTTGGCCATCGCCTACAATTTCTTGTGTTTCGGTATGGTAGTGCACCGTAATATTAGAGGTATTTAATACCCTGTTTACCATGGCTTTAGAAGCTTTAAACTCTCCTTTACGTACTATCATGTGTACGTGTTTGCACAATTTGGCTAAATATGTGGCTTCTTCGCAGGCTGTATCTCCAGCACCTACAATGGCTACATCTTGGCCTTTAAAGAAGAAACCATCGCACACGGCACAGGCCGATACACCAAAGCCGTTGTATTTTTGTTCACTTTCTAAACCTAGCCATTTTGCTGAAGCACCTGTGGCAATAATTACGGTATCGGCAGTAATAGTTTTATTCTCATCAATAATCACCTGTCGTGGACTAACTGAAAAATCGACCTTGGTAGCGTAACCAAAGCGGATATCGGTACCAAACCGAGCAGCTTGTTCGCGGAAATCTTCCATCATCTGTGGCCCCATTACTCCTTTCGGATAGCCTGGGAAATTTTCTACATCGGTAGTTTGGGTTAACTGACCTCCGGGTACAATGCCGGTATATAATAGTGGTTTTAAATCTGCTCTAGCGGCATAAATAGCAGCGGTATATCCGGCTGGGCCCGATCCGATAATGAGACAATGTACGTGTTCGATTTCAGTTGACATATGGAATTGAATGAGCTTCAAATTTAGTAGTTTAAAAAGGCATAGACAAGCCTTGGGGAAATTAATAGCTTATAAAATTTGGTACACTTATTGAATGAATATGCTAAACACCGATATCATATGAATACGATCAACAAGCACACAGCATCAATTTTTCTAGGTTTATGTTTCATTTTCTTTTGCGAAAGCACCCTTTTCGCACAAAATAAACCAAGTTCCGATGACTTATTTACAGAAGCTCGTAAAGAAGCCTTTGATGCTAAAAATTACAAAAAGGCTATCCGTTTAGCGCAAGAAGCTTTAGTATTAAGCCCTAATTACACCGATATCCAGGTTTTTTTAGGTAGACTATACACTTGGACCGAAAAAACAGATAGCGCCAGATTTATATTTAAAAAAGTACTAACCGCAAATCCATTGCACGAAGATGCGTTACAAGCCAATTTCGATCTGGAATATTGGAACAATCGCTTTCCGAGAGCATTGGAAATTGCAGAAGTGGCGGTTGGTGCTTACCCAAATCGGGAAAATTTTACCACAGATAAAGCCAAGGCACTACGGGCCATGGGTAAAGCGCAAGAAGCATTAAACACCATTGATGACTTTCTAGGCAGTCATCCGGCAAGTACAGATTTACAAAATTTACAAGTAAACTTAAAAAACGAACTCAGTGTTTACAGATTGGGTCTAAACTACTCGTTTACCTATTTTGATAAACGTTTTACACAGCCTTGGCAACTAGCGGGTTTAAGTTTGGGTAAACAGTATCGTTGGGGTTCTGTAAATATGGGTATAAATTATGCCCATCGTTTTGGTTCAGATGCAACTGAATTTGAGTTAGAATCTTACCCATCTCTTGCAAAAGGGCTTTATGCCTATATTGGAGGAGCCAGCTCCATCTCAAGCTATGGCTTATTTGCAAAATATAGAGTGGGCCTTTCTCTGTATAAAAGCTTGGGGCATGGCTTTGAATTAGAAGCCGGATTTAGACACTTACGATTTAGCGATAATACGACTATTTATGTAGGAGGTTTAGGAAAATACCTAGGAAATAGCTTTGTTCAGTTGCGTACCTACCTTACGCCCAATAGCAATGGGGTATCTAATTCATTTACCTTGTCTAATCGATTTTACCTAAGCGATAATCGTTTTGATTATGTTGGATTTAGTGTGGGTACTGGTGTTTCGCCCGATGATAAAGCACAGGTGAATAACCTAACCAATCAACTACAAACGTTTAAATTGGGGGCTGAATATTCTAGAAATGTGCGCAAAAAAACAACGCTATCCGTATCTATAAATTGGATTAATGAAGAATATTTGACCAGTACATTTGGAAACCAGTTTGGTGCTAATTTTAGCATTCAGCACCGTTTTAGGTAACTAAAATTTAGTTAATTCAGATTCCGGAACGAGTTGTTTAGATTTCAAAAACAGCTCGTTTCTTTGTTTATACGCTTTTAAGCCGTCTGCAAGTTCTTTTTGTTTTGCTTTGTTGTTTATGGGTTCTATATCCATTTTTGGGGCAATTTTAAATAGCTGTTCTCCATCTATAAAAAATAGGCCAGATATGTAGTTTCTCAATTCAGATTTTACTTGTTTTAGCGGATACTGGTGAACATTTCTAAAGGTTTTAATCGTATCCAATCCTTCGCCTAACCAAGTAGCTACTTCAGGTCTTTTTACCCCGTAATTTTTAGCCAAAAAGGCAAGCAAAGAGGGTGATATATCAAAATGAGAGGATATGGAAGCAATTCGTACAGGCTTTTTTAACATGGGTGAATAAATCATAAAGGGCACGTGGTAGCGGTCTATTTTTGTACTCAAGGGAATTTCTGGCAAACGGTGATCGCCGGTAATGATAAAAATAGTGTGGGCATACCAATCAGTTTTTTTAGCAGAAGCAAAAAAATCTGCTAGAGCCTCATCGGCATACAATATTGTGGAGTATACCTGCGCATATTGGCGGTATTCTGCTTTTTTAGCTTCGCTTATACCCAATTTTTTTAAACGCTGCTCCATGAGGTGTACATAGGCTTGTTGATTGGGCACACGATAAGGCGTATGCATACTAATGGTTTGCAAATACGCTAAAAAGGGACTTTTTTGACTGAAAACCGTATTATCAAAGGCTCTGCGATAAAGTTCCCTATCGGGATATCCCCAACTATCTCCAGCTGATGTAGAAGCCATTTTTACGTACTTTGCAGAAAAATGCTGCTCTCCTATTAGTTCATCAATTCCTTGATTTTTTAGAAATACATCTTGTTTATCGAACTGCAAATTGGCACCAGCCATGAAACTAGTACGATACCCTGATTTTTTAAGTACCCGCAGTATACTAAGTTGTTTAGGCATACCTTCGCCCAGTTGATTAAAACCCTGTTCTGCAAAAGGTAAAGAGCCCAAAATAGAAGGTAAAACTGCGAAAGTGCGGCCTTGTGCCGAAAGAAAATTATCCCAATACAAACTATGTGTAGCTAAGCTATCTAAAAATGGAGTGAAACTTCCTAAATAGGCACCTTTCCCACTAAATGCACGCCCCAAACCTTCCACTTGTATAAGTACAATATTGGGTTTTTGACTAGAATTGGTAATAAAAAATGGCCCCAACACATCTGGGGTATTTTCGGTATGCAAAAACGGATACTTGCTATTTATATACTTAAATGAGGATTTATCGGCAGTAGTTGAGCCCTCTGATTTAGTAGCTAAATCGTGAAGAAAATAGCTAGGAGCATGCTCTATGAAATAGCCTAATTTATTTGTGCTTAGGTTATACTCATACTCATTTTTAAACCAGGCATATTGGGGTGCGCTTGCTACATTAAAATAACATAATATAGCGCCAATACTTATACCTAGCACTCCAGGATAAAAACCCAAAAATGGGCGGAGATAAAGAGCATAAAGTACAATCCAATAGATAGAAACCGGGAATAACACAATAAATAAGTTTACTACCGAGAAGTCGCCGGCAGCTTTGGTGGTTTGTACAATTTCTGAAAGCGTATAACCAAATAAATCGGCACCAAGAGGTACTAATGCGGTAGAAAAATAGTGTATAAGTACTACATATACTCCTATTAACACCGATCCCATACTACCCACCAACATATAGGTGGTTCTTTTGTATCTAAACAGCATAAATGAAAAAATGCTGGGTATGACTAAAAGGGCAACTAATTTAAGATATACTAAAACATCGGAATATAAAGCAGCGGCTAGCACTATCCACCAATTACTTGGAGCAGTTCTGGTGAGTGTTAAGGTGGCCATTTCTAGGAAACGGAGCAATACAAAGGTGAATAGTAGAGCTGCTGTTAGATTTACGTAAAAACGTACAGCTTTTTGTAGTTTATCCAAAAACGGATAATTGGATTCTGTAAAATAAGTTGTTTCCATAATTGTATGCTTAAAAGCCTTTTCTAACCATCTTTCCCCACGATTTTTTACCTCTATAAAAATCGATATTTCCAACAATACCAAAATATAATACCATCGGATGGTATACTAGTGGTTCGAGTAATGCAAAACCTAAAAGTTTAAGCAAATCGCTACCGGAGGTATATTTTCGATACGAAAACTCTTCGAATAGTATGGTTAAGGTAGTTAATGTTACGGTGTATAAATAAACCATTACTATTATAATTACAAAAAAGGCCCAATTAATAATGCCTGTAAAGGCCATGTAGGTAAATATACAAAGCCCTAAAACCTCAATTAAGGGTGCTAACCATTCGAAAAAAAACCAATACGGGTAGCTTAAAAGGCCTAATAAACCATACTTAGGATTGAAAAATAGATTCTTATGCAAGGCCAAACATTCCATGGTTCCTCTTGTCCAGCGGTTGCGTTGGCGGGTTAGCGAAGAAAAATCGGATGGGCATTCTGTCCAACACAAAGGATCGGGTATATAAATTAGCCGGTAAGGTTTCTTTTGCTGATGCATGTATTTACGCATGCGCAACACCAATTCCATGTCTTCACCTACTGTTTGGGTATTGTATCCCCCACAACCAATTACTACTTTTTTATCGAAAAGGCCCATAGCCCCCGAAATAATTAATAAGCCGTTTAAACGACTCCAAGCCATACGTCCCATTAAAAATGCTCGTATATATTCAATAACCTGAAAGCGTGCTAAAAAAGTTTTAGGGAGATGCACTTTTACTAAATGTCCGTTTTTAACCTCACAAGAATTGGCAATATGCACTACTCCACCCACACCAATAACAGGTCTTGAACTATCTAAAAAGGGTTTTACAAGTTTTAAAATGGCATCGTGTTCCAAAATACAATCGGCGTCAATGCATAAAATAAGTTCGAAACGAGAAATATTGATACCCATATTTAAAGCATCGGCTTTCCCGCCGTTTTCTTTGTCTAACACCGTAAGTTTTGCATAAACCGGATTTTTAGACTTATACACACCTCTTAGGGGCTTACTAAGCAATTGCTCATTTAGGGCAAAGTTTACAGCTTCTAAATCGTAATGCGCTATTAAGTTCGCTAAGGTTTTATCGGTACTTCCATCGTTAATCACAATAACTTCGGCTTTGTTGTAATGCAGTGAAAGCAAAGAATGTACATTTTCTATAATACTAGCCGCCTCATTAAATGCTGGGGCTAAAATAGATACACCCGGTGCATGGGGCGATACCAAAATGGTTTTATAATC
>CANGZX010000029.1 GCA_947458775.1 Sphingobacteriaceae bacterium
AGCTAAAGCAAACCCCTATGCACAATACCGTAAAAATGATATAAACATACGTTTAGGCCTGAATATAGCTCAAGAGTTTGGTCAAATTTCTAGATTAAGCACCCTTCCTTTGGTTGAAATTAGTGCACCGCTTTCGGGTAAAGAAGTTTTCTTTATAGCGGGTTTAAAAGGCGATGTTGTTAAAACCTCCCTTTTCGAATATTCCTTTATTAATCCCTATTTGGGCGGCAATCAAGCTATTCAAAACAGCATCACTAAATCAGATATTTTTGCAGGGCTAAGTGGAAATTTTGGCCCTAGTGTTGGATTCAAAGCCAAAGGGTTTTTTAAACGGGTAAGTGATTTGCCCTTGTTTGTGAATAAAGGTAGTGATTTAAGCACGTTCGATCTGGTTTACGATGCAGGAACTAGCCAGCTAACAGGATTCAACGTAGAAGTAAACATTCAAGCCTCGGATGTATTTAGTTTAGAAACTAGCTTAGAAAGCATCAACTACAAATTAGCTACAGAAACAAAAGCATGGTTTAGACCGAACTTTAGCCTAAACACAGCATTACGTGCACAACTAAACGCAAAAACGGCCCTTTCGGCAGGATTAAATTACCGCGGAAAAAGTTATGGCAAGCTAGCAAATCTGCCTGTAAGCATAAAAGGATACCTCAATATGGACCTCGGTGCTACGTACCAAGTTGACAAAAAATGGTCGGGCTTTGTACAAGCATCTAATCTGCTAGATACCAAATACCAACAATATTTGTATTACAACGGCTTTGGGCGTCAAATTTTTGGAGGAATTAGTTATTCCTTCTAAGGTTTATTTTGGGGTTACTTAATTAAGGCTTAAATTTACCACAATGGACATCAGTAGCTACATAGCCGAATACATACGAGAAAATCAAATATTGATTGTTCCGGGCTTGGGAACCTTTACTAAAGAACAAGTTCCTGCCCGATTTGATGCAGCCAACGATCGTTTTCTACCTCCAACCGAACGTATTGTATTCAGTAGCAGTTATAGTGATGATTTAGCACTCCAAAAATTTATTTGCACCGCTGAAAATGCAAAACCAAAAGCAGTTGCTCAATTTATTGAGCAATATGTAAGTAATTTAATTGATTTACTAGCCACCACCGAGGAGATAAAAATTGATGCCCTAGGTACGTTTAAACGTACAAGCACCAAACTCACCTTTAAAGCCGACGAAAGTTTAGCAAGCAACGCAAGCTACTTTGGATTAAAACCTCAAAAAGAAAAATCGGGCATACAAGCACCAATAGAAGACGTTTCTCCCCTACCAGAAGAAGCGCCAATTAACGAAATACCAACAGAAGAACCGATATTAGAAACCGAAGAAGAAGAAACAGAAGAAGTCCGAGGTTCATCAAAATTTAAGAAAGCTGTTCTCATTTTACTCATACTTGCACTTTCGGCATTAGCAGGTTTGCAAATTTATTGCCCAAGCTTACTAAGTCATTTATGGAATGCCCCGGCTGTAGCAAATAGTCCTTTAATAGATACGCTCAGCACTAGAGCAGATACTACGCTTAAAGCAGACAGCACCTTAAAAAGTGATACCACTGCATTAATGCCTGATAGCGTAGCCCAAGTAGTACCCGCAATACCTCCAACTTTACCAAGTTTCGAGATCATCATTGCCGCTTTCCACAAACAATCGGAAGCCGATGAGTTTATTGCGCAATTAGCCGCTCGTCAAATAAATGCCCACATCATACAAACCAAAAAAAGAGGTTTGCTAAAAATTAGTGTGGGTACTTTTACCGATGAGGCTACGGCTACCGCCGAATTAAAAAAAATACATCAAAATTTAGCAAAAAACGCCTGGATTTACCGGGTTAAACCATTAAAAACCAAAGAAAATGTTTCTACTACAAATTGATACCATTACCAAAGCTGTTGCCGATACTACGGCACAAGTTACCACCGCTACGGCTCCAAAAGAATTGCGCTTCATCGATTTACTTTTCAGTGGAGGTTGGGTAATGGTTCCGCTTTTATTGCTTTTCTTTTTAGCACTAGTAATTTTTATTGAGCGTTACCTAACCATACGAAAAGCCAGCAAAGACGAAACCAATTTGATGCAACAAGTAAAAGAAAGCATCACGGCAGGCAAACTCGATTCGGCTTTAGCTATTTGTCGTAGCAGCAACACCGCTTTGGGTCGTATGTTACAAAAAGGCCTTTTACGTATTGGCCGCCCAATTAAAGATATCGAAGGAGCTATTGAAAATATTGGCAAATTAGAAGTATCCAAACTAGAAAAAAACATCAGCATATTGGGTATTGTGGCTGGTATTGCACCCATGCTTGGTTTCGTTGGAACTATTTCGGGTGTAATTCGAATTTTCTACAACATCTCCTTAACCGATAATATAAGCATGGGCACCATTGCCGGAGGATTATATGAGAAAATGATAACCTCAGCCAGTGGCTTAATCATCGGAATTTTAGCCTACGTAGCCTACCACGTACTAAACATTATGGTAGACCGCGTTATTTTAAAAATGGAAACAGACGCCGTAGAATTTATTGATCTATTAGAAGAACCCGGACGATGAATTTAAGAAGAAGAAAAAGACCTGGTGCAGAAGTGCACACCTCAGCCATGAACGACATTATGTTTTTCTTGCTGTTGTTCTTCTTAATTGCCTCTACCATCACCAATCCGAATGTGGTAAAATTATTACTTCCACGATCAGATTCGGGACAATCGGTTTCTAAAAAAACAATCACGGTATCTATAAGCAAAGACTTAGAATACGTGGTAGACAAACAAACCGTACCTGTAGAGCAATTAATGTCTACCCTACAAAGTTTCCAAGGCTCTGCGCAAGAATTAACCATTGTGTTGTATGTAGATAGAACCGTAGCCATTGAAAATGTGGTAAACGTAATGGACATAGCCAACAAACTGAAAATAAAATTGGTTTTAGCCACCGAACCTAAAAACTAAATGGCCTACACCGAAGAAAATAACTATCCCAAAGCCTTAGCCCTATCGGCTATGGCCATGGCTATTTTATTAGTGATTAGTTATTTTGTAATTATTGGCACTCCTTTTACTCCGCAAGAAGTTGGAACAGGCGGTATTATTGTAAATTATGGTACCAGCGCCGAAGGTATGGGCGATGATTACCTGAGCGTAGACGAACCCTCGGTTTCTCCCGATGCCAATGGCGTACTTCCGGATAATGTGAGCAAAACACCCAACACCACCGCTACCACACAAAGTAGTACCAAAAGCGTAGTTACACAAGATGCCGAAGATGCGCCCAACATTGCTACAAAAAATAAAAACACCACCAATACGCCAGTATCTACAAGTCAAGCTAAACAAGCTTCTCCGGCAGTAAACCAGAATGCACTTTATAAAGGCAAGGCCAACAACGGTACCGGCAGCGGCGATGGGACTGGCGGAGCACCTGGAAATCAAGGTAGTAAAAATGGCGACCCCCTCTCTCCCAATTATGGCGAAGGTGGTTCGGGTTTTGGCGGCCTTAGTTTATCTCTTGCCAACCGACGTTTTGTGAGCATTCCTCGAATAGATGATGACGGCCAAAATGCCGGTAAAATTGCCGTAGAAATTAAGGTAGATAAAAACGGTGTAGTGGTATTTGCCCGTGCAGGTGCAAGGGGCACCACCCTCTCCGATCTTAAATTATGGCGAAAATGCGAAGCTGCCGTAACCGGAGCCCGATTAAATCAGTTAGAAAGTGCCCCCGACGTACAAATTGGTGTGGTAGTATTCAACTTTAAAGTAAGGTAAGCGTAAAGCCATGGCGTTTAGTACCTACGCAGATACTCTACATTACTTGTATGCACAGCTACCTATGTTCACTCGTGTGGGCGCCAGTGCCTATAAAAAAGATTTACACAACACCTTAGCCATTTGCAACGCACTCCATAACCCGGAGCATAAATTTAAAAGCGTGCATATTGGTGGCACAAATGGGAAAGGATCTAGCTCACACATGTTGGCGGCTATCTTACAAACGGCCGGCTATAAAACAGGCTTATACACCTCTCCGCATCTTCGAGATTTTAGAGAACGTATTCGCATAAATGGGCAAATGATACCGGAACAAGAGGTTATCGACTTTGTAAATAGCCATCAAGCATTATTTGAAGAAATAAACCCTTCCTTTTTTGAAGCTACGGTGGGCCTAGCCTTCGATTATTTCGCCAAACAACAGGTAGATATTGCCATTATTGAAGTAGGCTTAGGTGGCCGATTAGATTCCACCAACGTAATCAATCCGTTTCTATCGCTCATTACCAATATCGGCTTAGATCATCAAGACATTTTAGGAACTACTTTAAGAGAAATTGCCTCTGAAAAAGCGGGTATTATAAAAACCACTACGCCCATTATTATTGGCGAAAAACAAGCAGAAATAGCCGATGTATTCGAAAATAAAGCTATAGAAGCGAATGCTAAAATTCTTTTTGCTTCAGATTGTTGGACCATAACACCGAAAGAAACAGCACCGCTATTGGTAGTAAATGCGCACTCTAGCAAGCAAAACCTCGAACTAGTACTCGATCTTAGGGGATCTTATCAGGTTAAAAACCTAGCGGGAGTATTAACTACCGTTGATGAACTTAGACAACAAGGATTTAAGATTAGTGAAGAGCACCTAAAAACTGCGCTCAAGCAAGTAACTAGCCTTACCGGTTTGCAAGGTCGTTGGCAAACCTTACAACAACAGCCTTTAGTTATTTGCGATACTGGCCATAATGAAGACGGAGTTAAAGAAGTATTGAAAAACATTACCAATACACCACACCAAAACCTTCATATAGTTTGGGGAATGGTAAAGGATAAAGATGTAACGAAAATTTTGGAGCTTTTACCTAAAAAGGCTAACTACTATTTCTGTCAACCTAATATTCCCCGAGGAAAACCTACCGAAGAACTGGCCCAAGAGGCACAGAAATACCAATTGAAAGGACAAGCCTATGCAAGTGTAGCCGAAGCTTATCAGCAAGCTCTAAGCCATGCTAAGCCAAACGATTTAGTGTTTGTTGGTGGAAGTACTTTCGTAGTAGCCGAGGTGCTTTAGCTTTTACGATTATTGGCCCATTTCCAAATGTAATATACCGGCAAGCCTAGTAATACAATGGCCAAGCCCCAACCGCAAGTACCTGGCTTTTCAATCAATAAAATCACACAAATAGCACCAGCCAATAAAATGTATAACGCGGGTAAAATAGGGTAACCAAAAGCCTTGTAGGGGCGGTCTGCATCCGGACGGGTATAGCGTAAAATAAATAAGCCGATTATAGTAACTACGTAAAACAGCAAGGAAGAAAAGGTACAATAATCTAACAATTGCCCGAAAGTACCCGATAAACACAATAAAGAAGCCCACCCAGCTTGAATGTATAAGGCAAAAGCCGGCACTCCTTTACTATTTAAGGTTCCTGCTTTTTTAAAGAAAACGCCATCTTGTGCCATGGTGTGGTACAAACGAGCACCTGATAAAATCATTCCATTATTGCAACCAAAGGTTGATACCATTATCAATAGAGCCATAATAGTAGCAGCAGCCGTACCAAAAATCATAGAAGCGGCAGCCGTACCTACTCTATTTTCGGTAGCAAACATAATACCCCGTTCAAACACGCCCACCCCATCGGGGGCACCAGCAACTGGAAGTATCATCAAATAGGCCACATTAGCTAAAATGTATAAAATGGTAACAATTAGGGTTCCTAAAAATAAACTTAAAGGAATATTACGTTGCGGATTTTTAATTTCTCCGGCAGTGTAGGTAATATTATTCCAAGAGTCTGACGAAAATAAGGAACCTACCATGGCCGCACCCACTGCTGCCCATAATACCGTTCCACCCAACATCTCGGTACTTATGGTTCCGTTTGGTTGTACTGTTGTAACAAAAGGCGTCCAAAAATTAGCCATATTTTGAGAGAAAGCCTCACTATTTAAGCCAAAATAAATACCCAATACAATAAGGCCTATCAAGGCTAAAATTTTGGCTAAAGTAAACACCGTTTGAAGCACCTTGGCATTTTTAACCCCTTGCAAGTTTACATACGTTAAAAAAGCAATTAATACTACCGCCAAAAATTGGGTGGCATTAAACTCAAAAAAACCTATTTTAAGCAATATGTTAGTCTTAGAAAACCAGGGGATTAATTCGGAAGCGTAGGTAGCAAAGGCAATGGCCACGGCAGCAATTACACCAGTTTGAATTACGGTAAACACGGTCCAGCCAAACAGAAAGCCCACCATTGGATTATAGGCTTCACGCAAATACACGTATTGACCGCCTGCTTTAGGCATCATACCAGCCAATTCACCATAACTCAATGCGGCAATTAATGTAATTACACCGGTTATCAACCAGATTAATAAAATATAAAAGGGAGAACCTACGCTTTTGGCAATATCAGAGCTTACTAAAAATATACCGGAGCCTATCATAGAGCCCGCCACAATCATGGTAGAATCTAAAAGACCTAATTCTCTTTTCATTTCGGGCTGTGCCACCGCAGATGTTTTCATCGCTTTAATTTATAAGGTTTAAGCATCTAAAATGAATAAAAAATACCAAAACAAGCAATCTTATTTCTTAAAAAAGAGATAAATCGGATTTAAATCATAAAAAATGAAGAAAGTAACCGAATTAAATTTGATTAATGGCTAAAGCATCTTATTTTTGCCGGTCGTTCGGTATGCTGAACGTATTAATATAAACCACACAAAACACATACATGGAATTTTTACAACAAAATTTAATTTACACGATTCCTGCAATGGGAATTATTGGCCTTTTAGTAATGTTTATTAAATCTGCTTGGGTTAGTAAACAAGACGCAGGCGATGCAAAAATGCAAGAATTAGCAGGCTATATTGCCGATGGTGCCATGGCATTTTTGAAAGCAGAATGGAGAGTATTAAGCATTTTCGTAGTATTTGCGGCCGCTTTACTAGCCTATTCTGGAACTATTCACGAAATTAATGGCAAAGAAATCCACTCTAGCTGGATCATCTCTATTGCCTTTATTATAGGAGCTGTATTTTCTGCAACAGCAGGATATATTGGTATGAAAGTAGCAACCAAAGCCAACGTGCGTACCACACAAGCAGCCCGTACAAGTTTAAAACTAGCCTTAAAAGTATCTTTCACAGGTGGTACCGTAATGGGATTGGGTGTGGCTGGATTAGCCGTATTGGGTTTAGGTGGTTTATTCATCGCTTTCTTAAGCATTTTTGCCGATTTAGGCGTAAATACTGTAAAAACAGCTATTGAAGTATTAACCGGTTTCTCACTAGGAGCTGAATCAATTGCCTTATTTGCTCGTGTGGGTGGTGGTATTTATACCAAAGCCGCCGATGTTGGTGCTGACTTAGTTGGTAAAGTAGAAGCAGGAATTCCAGAAGATGACGTACGTAACCCGGCTACCATTGCCGATAACGTAGGTGATAACGTAGGTGATGTTGCTGGTATGGGTGCCGATTTATTCGGTTCGTACGTTGCAACCATCTTAGCAACTATGGTATTAGGACAAGAAATTGTGGTAACTGATAATTTCGGAGGTATGTCGCCTATCTTATTACCTATGGTAATTTGTGGCTTGGGTATCATTTTCTCCATTATCGGCTTTAGCTTTGTACGCATTAAAAACGATCAGTCGAATGTACAAGATGCCTTAAACTTAGGTAACTGGTCGTCTATGATTAT
Source organism: Sphingobacteriaceae bacterium (assembly GCA_947458775.1). Classification (GTDB taxonomy): domain Bacteria; phylum Bacteroidota; class Bacteroidia; order Sphingobacteriales; family Sphingobacteriaceae; genus JAIPAN01. The sequence continues at coordinate 7,729 of CANGZX010000029.1, forward strand.
TACCGTTATTGCTTCTTACTTCATCGTGATGTGGATGTTACCAGATACAATGAATTTACGTGGTTATGAGTTCTCTAAATTAAATGTATTCTTTGCTATTGTAGTTGGTACAGTGGTTGGTGCGGTAATGAGTATTGTTACCGAATATTACACCGCAATGGGTAAGGCTCCGGTAAATTCAATTATTCAGCAATCATCTACTGGTCACGCTACTAATATTATTGGTGGTTTGTCAGTTGGTATGAAATCAACCGTTATTCCCATTTTAACATTGGCTGCCGGAATTATGGCTTCATATTACTTTGCAGGATTATACGGTGTGGCCATTGCGGCTGCCGGTATGATGGCCACCACTGCCATGCAGTTAGCTATTGATGCATTCGGACCAAT
>CANGZX010000030.1 GCA_947458775.1 Sphingobacteriaceae bacterium
CAGGGGGCTTTTTTTATAACAATACGATTTCTACAATCACTTCTGCCCCAGCCCGCTCGTTCATTTTCTCTATAATTTGAGAGCGCATCATCATCAGCTCATTTTTAATTACCGACGATTCTACACGCACAAATAATTTTTTTTGGCGGATATAAAGCTCTTTGGTTCGGTTGGCAATGGCAGCGCCCATCATTTCGGGCCAAGCGGCAATAAGTGCGGTTTCATCGAACTTTTGTTGCAGTTTGTAAACCTGCAACAACTGATCCATGGCTTCTTTTATCGATTTATCGTTGGGCTTACGCATCTTTTCGGCTCACCTGGCCATTTTCTACGTTAAAAATACGCACCTGTTCCCCAATTTCATCAAAAATAGCTTGAATACGCTCAGCACTTGTATCGGTGATGAAGATTTGACCAAAATCGTGGTCGGATACTTTTTTCATCAATTTTTTGGTGCGCAAATCATCCAATTTGTCAAAAATATCATCGAGCAATAAAATGGGCTCAAAACCTTTTTGCTGTTTTAAATACGTGTATTGGGCTAATTTTAACGCAATTAAAAACGATTTTTGCTGGCCCTGAGAACCAAACTTTTTAAGCGGCATGCCGTGAATACTAAACACCAAATCGTCTTTATGCACGCCGGCATTGGTGCGCTCTAGAACCCTATCTTTTTCTACATGCTTTTTAAGCAAATTGACTAAACTGTCGTTGTTTAATTGCGATTCGTACACCAGCGATACTCGTTCAGCATCGTCGCTTAAAAAAGAATAATGTTGATTAAACACTTCCTCAAACATTTCCATAAATTTTTGGCGCTTGGTAAAAATATTAGTCCCTAAGGACGCCAACTGTTCATCGTAAATTTCTAATAAAGTGGGGTCGTAAGCGCCAGTATGTGCAATTTGTTTGAGCAGAGCATTGCGGTTGGCCAAGCATTTATTATACTGTATAACTTCGTCTAAATATTGCCTATCGGTTTGGCTAATGGCATTGTCTAAAAATTTTCTGCGCTCCTCACTTCCCTCCATTACAATGCTCACGTCATATGGCGAAATCATCACTAAAGGAAAAATTCCTACATGATCAGCCAACCTCGGATATTCTTTTTTGTTCCGTTTAAATTGTTTTTTCTGATTACGTTTTAAGGAACAAGCAATCACCTCTTTTTTACCCGCCAACTCAAAATCACCTTGAATCATAAAAAAATCGGCACCCTGCTTAATTTGTTGGGTATCTATCGGATTAAAATAACTTTTACACAAAGAAAGGTAGTGTATGCCGTCGAGTAAATTGGTTTTACCTGCTCCATTATTGCCTGTAAAAGCGTTTATTGTTGGCGAAAAGGCCAAACTAGCTTCTTCGTAATTTTTAAAACCAATAAGAGATAAACGCTGTAACCACATAATTTTTAAGAGAAATCAAAGGTACCATTTTCTATTTTTTAAAACTTGTACTCAAAAAAAATAAGCGTAAAAATTTAAATTGTTGATACTTATGGGTAAAACTGTATTTTTGCTTCTTCAAAATTTTATAAAGCATGTCAAGCAAACAAAAAACAACTCCGGAAGTATCCGCAACAGAAGAAAAGGCAACCGGATCTTTTGTTCAAGAAAATAGCAAAAGTCTACTTATAATTGGTGGAGCCATTTTAGGGCTAGCACTATTATACTTTGGCTACCAAAAATTTTATTTAGCACCTCGTGCAGAGAAAGCGGTAAACGAAATGTTTAAAGCAGAGCAATATGCAACTGCCGATTCGTTGAGCGATAAAGCAATTAACGGCGATGGTTCATACCCTGGTTTCGAAAAAATTGCAGAAGAGTATACAAGCACCAAATCTGCAAACATTGCCAATGCCTATTTAGGAGGTTTATACCTTAAAAAAGGAGAATTCGAAAAGGCAGTAGAGGCTTTAGGAAATTACAGCAGCACAGGAAGTCCAATTATCGATCCATTGGTATTGGGTATGTTGGGCGATGCATATAGCGAATTAAAAGATTACGATAATGCCGCTACCTACTACAAAAAAGCAGCCGGAAAAAGCAACAACGAGTTTACTACCCCTCTTTTCTTAAAAAAATTAGGCTTGGTATATGAGCAACAAAAAGATTTCGATGCTGCTCTTAAAACTTACAAGCAAATTAAAGAAAACTATACACAAAGTGCCGAAGCGAACACTATCGAGTCTTTAATTGCTCGTGTAGAAGTACAACAGTAAGTAAAAAAATATTCTTTCAAAAGCTTATCATATCATTGATAAGCTTTTTTTATTTAATACGTAATTGTTTTAAAACATGCAAACAACTTGCGTTTTTTGATATAAAGAGATAAGTTTACCTAAGATTTAAACATCATGAAAAAATTGCTGCTTGTTTTAGTTGTCCTTACCATAAGTACCAGCATTTTGAGTGCCTGCTCAAGTAAACTTTGCCCAGCTTACAGTTCTTATCCTAGTAAGAGAGGCCGTTAATTCGTCGATGAACTGGCAACACCTCACTTCTTTAGAAGAGCTAAACGGAATTAAAAACCGTACGGGCTTTAGCATCATTTTTAAGCATAGTACCCGTTGCTCTATTAGTTTAATGGCTAAAAAGAAATTGGATTTAGAAGGTGATGTAATACCAGCCGATATTCCGGCCTATTACCTAGATTTATTAAACTACCGCGAAATCTCTAATACCATTGCTGAGGTATTTCAGGTTCCACACCAATCTCCCCAAATCTTATTGATAAATAATGGAGAATGTATTTTCGAGGCTACCCACGGAGAAATTTCTGCAGAAGAATTAGCCGAGCAAACAGCCTAAGCCCAATTAAAGGCCAAGGTTTCCACCAAATCGGGGTGCAGGCTCTTAGAAACCGGACAAGTATGTGCGGCCCGTTCTAAAACAGTTTTTACTTTATCGCTAAAGTCTCTCTTCGGGAAATTAAAAGTGATGTGTACTTCCGCCACTCTACGTGGATTTTCAGCCATAATTTTAGTAATAGAACAGGTGGTTCCGATTAAATCTGCCTCGTACTTTTCGGCAGCAATACCCATTACCGTAAGCATGCAACTACCTAAAGCCGTAGCCAATAAATCGGTAGGTGAAAAGGCTTCGCCTTTGCCATGATTATCTAAAGGAGCATCCGTTATTAATTGATTTCCAGAACGAACATGGGTGGCTTGCGTGCGTAATTCGCCAACATAAACCGTTTCTACTGTAGCCATAAGTTAATTTTATACCGCAAGTTAGCAAAAAATGAAACTCCAATGACGAGTTCACGAGCTATATAAGGCAAAATATGTATTTTTGTTCCATGATCGAACTACCGGTTATTCCTGCTAACGAAAGTCCACGCAAACCAGATTGGTTACGTGTAAAATTACCGGTTGGTAAAGAATATGCACATGTTCGTAGCTTGGTAGATACACACAAATTACATACCATTTGCGAAAGTGGCAATTGCCCCAACATGGGCGAATGCTGGGGTGCTGGTACGGCTACCTTCATGATATTGGGAAATATTTGCACCCGATCTTGCTCTTTTTGTGCCGTAGCTACAGGCAGACCTTTAGCCGTAGATACCGATGAACCCAACCGAGTGGCGCAATCAGTAAAACTCATGCAAGTAAAACACTGCGTGATTACCTCTGTTGATCGTGATGATTTAAAAGATGGAGGTTCCACCATTTGGGCAGAAACCATTTTAGCCATTCGCAGAGAGAGCCCAGAAACCACGCTAGAAACACTTATTCCTGATTTTAAAGGTATTTGGGAGAATTTAGATCGATTATTGGCCGTTCGACCAGAAGTAGTTTCACATAATTTAGAAACCGTTCGCCGTTTAACCAAAGAAGTACGCATACAAGCCAAATACGACCGTAGTTTAGAATGCTTAAGTAGAATTTCTGCCTCAGGCGTCCGTACCAAATCGGGCATTATGCTTGGCTTGGGCGAAACCGAAGAAGATGTACTAGAGGCTATGGCCGATTTAGTGAAAGCCGGGGTGCATATTTTAACCTTGGGCCAATACCTACAGCCTACCCGCAACCATCATCCAGTAGTAGATTGGATTAGACCCGAACAATTTGATAAGTACAAGGAATTAGGCCTAAAAATGGGCTTTAAATATGTAGAAAGCGGACCATTGGTGCGTTCTTCCTACCATGCCGAAAAGCATTTATTTGATTTTTAATTCGGATTTTAAGTACTTTCCTGTATGACTTTTGGCACAAGCGGCCAAGCCTTCGGGCGTACCTTCAAACAATATTTGGCCACCACCAGAACCACCTTCCGGCCCTAAATCGATTACCCAATCGGCTACTTTCACGACATCTAAATTATGCTCAATTACCAATACGGTATTGCCATGATCTAGCAATCGGTTTAATCCGACCGACAATACGTGAATATCTTCAAAATGTAAACCCGTGGTAGGTTCATCTAAAATATAGAAGGTGTTTCCCGTATCTTTTTTAGATAATTCGGTGGCTAATTTTACCCGTTGAGCCTCCCCTCCGGATAAGGTGGTAGACGATTGCCCAAGCGTAATATAGCCCAAGCCTACATCTTGCAGGGTTTTAATTTTACGATAGATTGCTGGAATAGGTTCAAAAAAAGGTACGGCCTCTTCAATACTCATATTCAACACATCGCTAATAGATTTACCACGATAACGCACTTCCAAGGTTTCGCGATTATAGCGTTTACCACCACACTCTTCGCAAGGCACTTGCACATCGGGCAAAAAGTTCATTTCAATAATTTTTAAGCCAGCACCTTGACAGGTTTCGCAACGGCCACCCTTTACATTAAACGAGAAACGGCCGGGCTTATAACCTCTAATTTTAGCTTCGGGCAGGGCTACAAATAAATTACGGATATCAGAAAACACACTCGTATAGGTAGCCGGATTAGAACGAGGTGTACGCCCAATGGGTGTTTGATCAATCTCAATTACTTTATCTATATGCTCCAAGCCTTCAATAGCGGCAAAAGGCATCGGTTTCTTTTTTGCCCTAAAAAAATGATGATTTAAAATGGGGTAAAGCGTTTCGGCAATTAAGGTAGATTTACCACTACCCGAAACACCCGTTACGCAGGTGAGCGTACCCAAAGGAAAATGTGCCGTTACGTTTTTGAGATTATTGCCGCTAGCTTTCTTAAGTACCAACGATTTTCCGTTGCCGGCTCTTCTGGTTTTAGGCACGGAAATGGCTTTTGTTCCATTTAAATAATCGGTGGTAGTGGTATGTTTTTTAAGCAATTCTGCAGGTGTACCTTGTGCCACCACTTCACCGCCATGTATACCGGCAGCCGGACCCATATCCAATACGTAATCGGCCTCCAAAATCATATCCTTATCGTGCTCTACCACCAATACCGTATTGCCAATATCACGCAATTGCTTTAAGGCCGTAATTAAACGGTTATTGTCTCGTTGATGCAGGCCAATACTCGGCTCATCTAAAATATAGAGCACATTTACCAGTTGCGACCCAATTTGAGTAGCCAAGCGAATACGTTGTGCTTCGCCACCCGAAAGTGTTTTAGCCGTACGATCTAAGGTGAGATAGGTTAAACCCACATCGAGCAAAAAGCTAATTCTAGCTCTTATTTCTTTTAAAATCTCTTTACCAATAATCAACTGGCGTTCCGAAAGTTGGCTTTCTACTTCACTAAACCAAGCAGCTAGCTCGGTAATATCCATACTGGCTAGCTCGTAAATATTTTTACCGGCAACTTTAAAATGCAGCGATTCTTTTTTCAGCCGAGCACCTTCACATACTGGACAAGTTTTTAAAGAACGGAAATTTTCTAAATCGGCCAATGCCTCTTCGCCACGGCGTTCGCTTTGCTCTTCTAAGAGTTTAATAATGCCATCAAAGGTAATTTGATAGGTTTTTACATTCCATGAATTGGCGCCTACCGAAACCGGAATGACATCTTCCGATCCATTTAAAATAATATCGATTAGTTCTTGAGGCAAGTCTTTTAAAGGCGTGGCCAACGAAAAATTGTAAAATTTGGCAATCGCTTTTAAGATTTGAAATATCCAAATTTCACGGTATTCACCTAAAGGAGCCAAACCGCCTTGCATGATGCTCAATTTCGGGTTCGGAATTACGGAATGCTGATCAACCTCTACCACATAACCCAAACCATTACAGCTTTCACAAGCACCGTAAGGGGAATTGAATGAAAAGGTATTGGGCTGCGGTTCGTCATACGAAATACCCGATTCGGCATCCATTAAAAAACGGCTAAAAAAGATTTCCTTATTACCCTTATCGCTTATTTTAATGATCCCCTTACCCACTTTTAAAGCGGTACGAATTGAGGTAGCCAAACGAGTTGCATCAGCTTCGGATACTAACAAGCGGTCAACTACAATTTCAATATCATGAATTTTATACCTATCGGCCTGCATTTTGGGCGTGATGTCTAAAATTTCGCCATCTACCCGAACTTTCAAATAACCTTGTTTCCGAATTTGCTCAAACAGTTCTCTATAATGCCCTTTTCTACCTTTAATTACAGGAGCCAATATGCTAATGGCCTGTCCGTCAAATTGCTTCAGAATGTTTTGCAAAATCTGATCATCAGACATCCGCTCCATTTTTTTGCCCGACACATAGGAATATGCCTCTCCCGCTCTAGCAAAAAGCAAACGCATGAAATCGTAAATTTCGGTGATGGTACCCACAGTAGACCGTGGGTTTTTGCTGGTGGTTTTTTGCTCAATGGCAATTACCGGACTTAAGCCAGTAATTTGATCCACATCTGGCCGCTCCATGCCTCCCATAAATTGACGGGAGTAGGCGCTAAAGGTTTCCATATACCTGCGTTGTCCTTCGGCATAAATAGTATCAAAGGCCAGCGATGATTTTCCGCTACCACTCAAACCCGTAATCACCACCAATTTATTTCTTGGGAAAGAAACATCGATGTTTTTTAGATTATGAACCCGGGCGCCAAAAACAGCTAGTTCGTATTGTTCGCCTAAGTCGGATGGTGTGATTTGCATAGCCAAAAAGCAGTCGGAATTAAAAGGCAAAGATGCGATAATGTTTGCCAATTACACAGCATACAATAAAAAAAGGCCGAGGATAAGTCGGCCTTTTTATGATAAATGATCAATTAATTAACAATCAATCTACGAGAGCGTGCTTCAACACCACACCTCTAAGAAAGTTCTCAGGATAATAACGAGCTTCCTGGGTAAATATTGTACTGCTTTGTTTAGGCGTTTCTATCCGGCGATAGCCATACCGAGTCGGATTTTCAATAATCTCTTTCATGGCCACCAATTTATATACATAGCTGGCCGTTTCGGGATTTAGCTTTAAGCGAAAATAGTTGGCATGATCTTGTTGACGAATGATGCGCTTTAGTTTATTCTCACCAATATTATAGGCAGCAGCCACTAAGGTCCAGTTGTTAAATTCTTTATAAAGAGAACGTAAATATTTACAAGCGGCTACAGTAGATTTGGCCAATTGTTGGCGTTCATCAATTGCTGAATTTACTTTAAGGCCAAAAGAACGAGCTGTTTGTGGCATAAACTGCCAAGCACCTGAAGCGCCCTTATGTGAGGTACCCGATTTAAATCCGCTCTCAACTAAAGGCATGTATTTAAAATCTTGCGGAATGCCGTAGGCAACCAATATGGGCTCCATAATGGGGAACATGTTTTTGGCTTGATTATGTAAGCGGTGCGATCTTAAACGACGATATCGGTACGATTTAAGAATTTTTTGCACCCGAAAACTCACGTGGGCATCGGCCACAGGAACTACTTCAGAAGCAAAATTTAGTGTGCTTAAATACGGATCGTATGGCTCTTGGATTTGAGCAGATGTATTTGCGCCAACAGCATTGTTGGGATTGCTATAGAAAAACAACGTGGCCAATACCAGCAAGACTAGCATAGCTAGACAAGCTATTAAGGGTTTCTTTGTCATGTTTCCTTTATTTAGTGAACTAAA
>CANGZX010000031.1 GCA_947458775.1 Sphingobacteriaceae bacterium
TATTTAACTAAAATTTTATTCGATTTGCAAGAAACTACCCAGCTTATCCGTAGCCGTACCGATCATTTAAAAGGTATTAAAATTGCCATAATGGGTTGTATCGTAAATGGTCCCGGCGAAATGGCCGACGCCGATTACGGCTACGTTGGTACCGGCCCCGGAAAAATTACGCTATACCGTGGTAAAGAGGTGGTTAAAAAAAATGTAAATACTGAAAATGCCCTCGATGAACTGATTGAGATTATTCGCGAAGACGGTAATTGGGTAGAAGAGCTTACTTTATAAAATTTTAGTTAAATAGGCCTCATTGCTGTCCTTTTCAGCCAATTTATATCCATTCTAAATACCGTTGGTTTTACAAAGGACTGACAGTTCCCCTCCTTCAATTTTCTACTTTTGTTTTGTCAAAAAACAGTCTTGAAGAATTTAAAAGTTATAGCCTTTACCCACAAAAAAGTCGATTTAAAAGACTTAGGGAAATTAGTAATCAGCGATGAGTTGATTGAAAGCTATTTGCTATCACTTAAAAATCAATTGGCTATTTCTGAAATCTTTTATATCAGCACCTGCAATCGCATTGAATTTGTATTTACTCATGAAGAGGCATTAAGCCCTTCATTTGTCGAAACTTTTCTGTCTACCTTGTCTGTTGGGGCAGACATTGCTAGGTTGGCTTCACAAGCTGTTGTGTACGAAAGCGTAGAAGCGCTCAATCACTTATTTAGAGTATCATGTTCCTTAGAAAGCTTGGTGGTAGGTGAAAAAGAAATTTTGGCTCAATTGCGTCAATCGTATGAAAAATGTAAAGCATTGGGTTTTACAGGCGATTACCTTCGATTGATAATGGATCAGGTAGTTAAAACGGCTAAATCGGTTTATACCGATACGCAAATTGCGTGTAACCCCATTTCGGTGGTATCTCTAGCTTACCGAGAATTACGTAAAGTAAATACTTTTACCAATGCCCGTGTACTGTTAGTAGGTGCCGGCGAAACCAATCAATTAATTGCCAAATATCTCCAAAAACATAAATATTCAAACTTTGTAATATTTAATCGCACCTTGTCTAAAGCACAGGCTTTGGCTGCCGATTTAAATGGCGAAGCTTTTCCGCTAGAAGATTTAACAACCTATACCAAAGGGTTTGATATTTTAATTACTTGTACAAGTTCCGTAGACCCCATCATTACACCCGAAATTTATACTAATTTATTGGCTGGCGATACCGATAAAAAACTGGTTTTAGATTTAGCCATACCAAATGATACCCATCCGGATGTGTTGAAAAACAATTCTATTCATTTTATCGAAGTACATGGCCTGCAAGAAGTTGCCGAACGGAATAAGCAAGAACGTTACCACGAATTGGTAAATGCCGAAAAAATTATTGAACAACACCTCCAAGATTTCAAACAAATCTTAAAACAGCGTCGTGTTGAGTTAGCCATGCGCCAAGTGCCAGAGCGTATTAAAGAAATAAAAGAAACGGCAATGAACTCGGTTTTTGCAGCAGATATTCAGAATTTAGATCCCAAATCTGTTGTAGTACTCGAAAAAGTAATTGCCTACATGGAGAAAAAATACATCAGCGTGCCGATGGTAATGGCCAAAGAAATTTTGGTAGATAACTGCTAATTTTTCACCAATTTTATAACTTAACCCATTCATTTTCATGAAAGCCAACTCCTTAAAATATCCTTTAATTATTGGAACTCGGGGTAGCGATTTAGCGCTTTGGCAAGCTCATTTTGTGAAAAATAGTTTGGCTGAAATAGGTATTGCTGCTGAATTAAAAATTATTAAAACCCAAGGCGATACTATTTTAAACTTGCGTTTAGATAAACTTGAAGGGAAAGGTTTTTTTACCAAGGAGCTAGAAGAAGAACTGCTAAACGGAAATATTGATATAGCGGTACATTCTCATAAAGATTTACCCACTACCCATCCTGCGGGTTTAATCATTACCGCTGTTTCCGAACGGGAAGATCCTTCTGAATTACTGTTGATTTTGAAAGATTGTGTAGACGTACAGCAAAAGTTATCGGTTAAGTTTGGTGGTACAGTAGGCACTTCTTCTAACCGCCGAAAAGCACAATTATTGGCCTTTCGTCCCGATTTAGAGGTGGAGGATTTACGTGGTAATGTGCCTACACGTATACAAAAACTTCGCGATGAAGATTACGATGCCATTATGATTGCCAAAGCAGGTGTGAGCCGTTTGGGTATCGATTTAAGCGAATTTTACGTAGAGGAATTAGATCCTATGGAATTTATTCCGGCACCTGCACAAGGCGTGTTGGCTATCCAGATACGTGAAAATGATACCGAATTGGCTGAATTATTAAAACCTTTGCATCATGCTGCGGTAGCTAAAGAAATTGCTGTAGAGCGTAAAGTATTGCAATTATTTGAAGGCGGTTGCCATATGCCCCTAGGCTGCTATTGCAGAAAAGAAGGCAACACGTACGAAGTATGGACTTCCAAAGCCAAAGACGGAGATGATTTTCCTGATAGATTGTTTTTATCGGCAAGCAGCACCAAAGGCCTTGCCGAAGAAATTGTAGCTAAGTTTAATCCGGAACGTAAGTTTCCGAGCAATGTGTTTATTAGCAGAATGCTGCCCGAAACCAGTTACTTCCGCAAAGCCCTAGAAAAATATCAAATCCAATTGGACGATCGCTCTTTAATTAAAATTTTTCCGATCATTAATAAGCTGGATCCCTTTATTTTAAAACGAGTAGATTGGGTCTTTTTTAGCAGTAAAAATGCCATTGAATGCTTCTTCCAATTATCTCCGCAATTACCTAAAAAAGTAAAATATGGTGTAATTGGTAGAGCTTCCGAAGAAATGTTGCGACGCTATGGAATTGTGCCCGATTTTAATGGTGAAGAAGATGGAATTGATACACAAGATATTGCTAAAGATTTCGCCAAATTGGCCAACGGCAGTACCGTACTTTTCCCTGGAGCCAAAGATTCGTTGCGCACCATACAGCAAGCGCTGAACAAAGCAACTAAAATTATTGATTTACCGGTTTACGAAACTGAAATGGATGAAAATTGCGATCCATCTGCCGCTGAAGTTTTGGTATTTACAAGCCCATCAAATGTAGAGGCTTATTTTACCAATAACCTACTTGAGCCTGGTCAGCAAGTTATTTGCATTGGCAAATCTACCGGCAATAAATTCGACCTAATGAATGTAACCTATACCTTACCCTACTCTCCAGACGAAATTGGTTTGGCAGAAGCAGTGTTTGGTTTAACTTATTAGCCCATGCATATACGCCCCAGAAGATTACGTAAAAACCCCATTATTCGGGAACTAGTAGCTGAAACACGTTTATCAAAAGACATGTTTGTGTACCCGTATTTCGTGGTACCGGGTACTGGAGTAAAAAATGCCATTGATGCCATGCCGGATATTTTTCAGTTCTCGGTAGACATGTTGGTTAAAGATGTAGCCGATGGATTAAAACTAGGCCTAAACAAAGTATTATTATTTGGTGTTGGGGAGCAAAAGTGTGAAGACGCCAGCTCGGCCTACCATCACGATTCGTTGGTGGCCCAAGCCGTTCGCGAATTAAAGAAAGCTTTTGGCGATGCTATTTACGTGATTACCGACGTGTGTACTTGTGCCTATACCACACATGGGCATTGCGGTATTTTGCACAACGATTACGTACATAACGATGAAACCGTAGCTGTTTTAGCTAAAATGGCCTTGGCGCATGCACAAGCTGGCGCCGATATGGTGGCTCCTTCAGATATGATGGACGGCCGAGTGGGAGCCATTCGCGATTTGCTGGATGAACACCACTTCGTAAACACCGCCATTATGAGCTACAGCATCAAATTTGCATCGGCTTATTATGGTCCGTTCCGCGAAGCAGCCGATTCGGCGCCAAGCAAAGGCGATCGTAAAGCCTATCAAATGGATTTCCGCAACCCGAATGAAATGATGCGGGAAGCTTTTTTAGACGAAGATGAAGGTGCCGATATTTTAATGGTAAAACCAGCTTTAGCTTATTTAGATGTGATTCAAAACTTAAGCCAACAAACGCAATTACCAGTGGCTTGCTACAACGTTTCGGGCGAATACAGCATGGTAAAAGCAGCAGCGCAAGCCGGTTGGATTGATGCTCAAAAGGTGATTATGGAAAACATGTTTGCTTTTAGCCGTGCAGGTGCAAACATCATCATCACCTATCACGCCCGCGAAATTTTGGAAAATAACTGGCTATAAGCCCCGTTCTATTTAAAAAACAAATTATGGCCAATTTTTTATCCAATTTATTCTCCAAAAAGGAAGAAACAAGCATACCTATTTTTCATGCCGATAAACCGGATATCAACCGAGATCATTCGGCTGAATTATATGAACAAGCCAAACAGTATTTTCCGGGTGGTGTAAATAGCCCGGTAAGAGCATTTAAATCTGTTTACGGCACACCACTTTTTATTGAGAAAGGAGATGGGTGTCGTTTATGGGACGCCGATGGAAATGAATTCATCGATTTTTGTTGTTCTTGGGGTCCACTTATTTTAGGGCATAACCATCCTGCCGTTCGCGAAAAAGTAACTGAAGTGATGCAAAAAGGCATGAGCTTTGGTGCACCAACTGTCCTCGAAAATGAATTGGCCGAATTAATTCTAAGTCATAATAAATATGTAGAAAAAATCCGGTTCGTAAGTTCAGGTACCGAAGCCGTAATGTCGGCCATTCGTTTGGCTAGAGGCTATACCAAACGAGATAAAATTTTAAAGTTTGAGGGTTGTTACCATGGCCACGTAGATAGTTTATTGGTAAAAGCTGGTTCGGGTTTGGTTACTTTTGGCGAAACTTCATCAGCAGGTATCCCCAAATCTTTTGCCGACGAAACCATTGTGGTTCCATTAAACGATCCAAAAGCGGTTAAAGAAGCCTTTAAACAGTTTAAAAATGAAATTGCCGCCATTATTATTGAAGGCGTTCCAGCAAACAATGGCCTTCTAATTCAGGATAAAACCTTTGTACATTTCTTAAGAGAAATATGCACCAAAAATAAAAGCTTATTAATTTTTGATGAGGTGATTACCGGCTTTCGCCTCGGTTTTGAAGGCGCTGCTGCCTATTACGAGGTGCAGCCCGATATTATAACCTATGGTAAAATTATTGGCGGCGGTTTACCAGTAGGAGCTTACGGTGCTTCGGCTACCATAATGGGTCATATTTCACCCGATGGTGCGGTTTACCAAGCCGGTACGCTTTCGGGTAATCCGGTGGCTATGGCGGCGGGTATTGCCCAATTATCTGAATTGGCTAAGCCGGGATTTTATAAAGAATTAAACGCCAAAACCCAAGAGTTTGTAGAATCGATACAACGTTATGCTGATACGCACAATTATGCCTTTAGGGTGTTTACAGTTGGTTCTATTTTTTGGTTTGCCTTCACTAAAAAAGATATCAAAACAGCGGAGGCTATTGATCCTGCTAGCATGGATAAATTCAAAATTATGCACCGCGAATTGTTAAATCGTGGGATTTATATGGGCCCATCGGGTTACGAAGTGGGCTTTGTTTCGGCGGCACATACCAAAATTGATTTAGAGAAAGCAAAAAGGGCTATCTTTGAAAGTTTAGACATTGTTTTTAGAAAGAAATAAGCATGCGTAAAGCGCTCTTACTATTTTATGTAGTTACTTTTTACGTGTTCGCCGAGATGGCGTGGTGGGGCTATTTATTAATAAAAGCTGAGCCCGATCGTAAACTAATGGTACTGGGTGAGGGTAGTGTTTTTTTATTTTTAGTGTGTATTGGTATTATACAAATACACAAAACCCTTAGCCGTCAAGAGACATTGTCGCATCAGCAAAAAAACTTTTTACTATCGGTTACGCATGAGTTAAAATCGCCTTTGGCTTCTATAAAACTATCTTTGCAAACCATTTTAAAAAGAGTGTTAACTGCCGATCAACAACAATCCCTATTGGGCAATTCTTTAAAAGATATTGAACGCCTCGACGATTTAGTAGAGAACATGCTTTTGGCTACGAAGATTGAAAATAGTTCGTATAGTTTTCCGAAAGATAAATTTAACCTATCAGAATTAGTAGAAAAAGTGGTAGAACGTTTACAAGTACATGCGTGCAATTCACAAACCATTAAGTGTAGTGTTAGTCACAACATTTATTTAATTGGCGATGCATTTGCCATGAATTCGGTGCTGATTAATTTGATTGAAAATGCCGTAAAATATTCACCTCCTTGTGCCGAAGTGCAAGTAAGTTTAGACAGTACCGATGGACAAATTTATCTGCGGGTAGCCGACCAGGGTAAGGGCATACCCGATGCGGAAAAAAACCGTATTTTCGATAAGTTTTACCGTATTGGAAGCGAAGATACTCGTCAAACAAAAGGTACCGGTTTGGGTTTATACATCGTAAAAAAGGTATTAGAAACACATCAAGCAAGTATACTGGTAGTAGACAACACCCCAACGGGCACCATATTTGAAATTCATTTTACCGCACAACATGACAGCTAAACAACGCATTTTATTAGTAGAAGACGAGCTTCATTTACTCGATGCCATTAAGCTAAATCTCGAGTTGGAAGGCTATAAAGTAAGTACGGCCACCGATGGTAAAAAAGCCCTAAAAATTTTTAAAGAAGAGCGCTTCAACTTAATTATTTTAGATGTGATGTTGCCCGAGATAGATGGCTTTCAGGTCGCCGAAACTATCCGTTTAGAAAACTCGGAAGTACCCATTATGTTTTTAACGGCCAAAAACACAAGCGAAGATCGGGTGGCTGGCCTTAAAAAAGGTGCTGACGATTATTTAACCAAACCCTTTAACCTAGAAGAATTGATTTTACGGGTGGGTATTTTGGTTAAGCGTAGCCTCAAAGGCGACGATTTGAAAGAATTGCAATCATACCGCATTGGTGATAAAACAATTTATTTCAATTCATTTGAATTAAAGAAAGACGACGGTACCATGGTGGCGCTTACCAAAAAAGAAACCATGTTACTTAAACTGCTTATAGAACGTAAAAACGAAGCCGTTTCTAGAGAACAAATTTTAGAAACCGTATGGAATTACGATGTGTATCCATCAACCCGAACCATCGATAATTTTATTCTTACGTTTCGTAAATATTTTGAACCCGATCAGAAAAACCCAACCTATTTCCATTCTATTAGAGGAGTAGGCTATAAATTTATGGATAGCTAATGTTTACTCGTAAAGTTCGTCTACTAGTTATACTAATTGGCCTGCTGATTTTGGCATGGACCTTAAATGAAAAGGTGTATCCTATCGCCATTATTCTTGGGTTAGGTATTCTATTATTGATTTGGGGTTATTTTACCGAAGGCACTGTAGTAATGGCTGCTAAAGAATTTCATCTAAAAAATTACGATAGAGCCGAAGAATTGCTACAAGAAGTACCCGATCCGGAACGCTTAAACAAACACCGCAGGGGTTTTTACGAGTTCATTTACGGGAACATTGAATTGCACCGCCAAAATTTTGAAGAAGCCGAACGCCACTTTCAATTGGCTACCCATTACCCCTTGCGTAATGCTAGTGATAAAGCGTTGGTATGGACTCATTTAGCCAACTTAAGCCTGCGTAAAAAAGAATTTGAACGTGCCCAAGTGTACGTAGAAAAAGCTAAATCACTCAAAATTACCTCGAGAGTAAAATTGATAATAGA
>CANGZX010000032.1 GCA_947458775.1 Sphingobacteriaceae bacterium
AGGGGCAACCTGCGGCTACAATTTGTGATTGGGCTGCTAAAATTTCTTCGGTACGCTCAATATTGATGTCTTTGTTTCCAGCTTCCGGCTCTTTAAACATTTGCGCCCCGCCAGCACCGCAACATAAACCGTTCGATTTGCAACGTTTTAATTCCACCAAATCGGCATCTAATACTTCTAAAGCTTTACGTGGAGCTTCATACACATTGTTGGCTCGGCCTAAATAACAGGGATCGTGAAAGGTTATTTTTTTGCCTTTAAACGATTCTCCACCTTCGGCACGCAGTTTACCTTCGTTTATTAATTCTTGAATCAACTGGCTATGGTGAATAACCTCGTAGGTGCCGCCTAAACCCGGATATTCGTTGCGTATGGTGTTAAAGCAATGCGGACAGCCGGTAACTATTTTCTTTACGTTGTAGGCATTTAAGAGCTCAATATTGGTCATGGCTTGCATTTGGAACAGAAACTCGTTACCGGCCCGTTTAGCAGGGTCGCCAGTACAACTTTCTTCGGTACCCAATACGGCAAATTTCATTCCCACATGTTGCAATATTTTACAAATATCGCGGGTAATTTTTTGTGCACGTTCGTCGAAACTACCGGCACAGCCTACCCAAAATAAAATTTCTGGCTCTTCGCCTTTGGCCACCAATTCGGCCATGGTTGGTATGGTTAATTCGCTCATTTTTTTTTATTCCTTACTTGCCCAGTTAAAGCGGTCGCTTGGGGCATATTTCCAAGGTGCACCGTTGTTTTCTAAATTGCCAAACATGCTGTTTATACTTCCTGCAGCTTGGGCTTCTTCCATTACCGCAAAGCGGCGCAATTCTACAATAATATTGAGTGGGTCTAAATTAATGGGGCAGGCATCTGTACAGGCATTGCAGGTGGTACAGGCCCAAATTTCTTCACGGCTAACGTAGGTATCCAATAAACTCTTATCGTCTTTAAAATCGGCTCCATGCGCATCTATGCCTTTGCCTACCTCGGTTAAGCGATCGCGTGTATCCATCATTATTTTACGTGGAGATAAGAGTTTGCCCGTTAAATTGGCCGGGCACACGGAGGTGCAACGACCACATTCGGTACAGCTGTAGGCATCTAACAAATTTTTCCAGCTTAAACCTTGTACATCTTTGGCGCCAAAGGTACTTCCCGCTGCAACTGGAGTAGGGATGTAGCTGGTATCGAGCATGGCTTTTACCTCGTTGCTCACCGAGTCCATGTTGTTAAACTGGCCTTTAGGGCTTAATTTACTATAATACGTTGCCGGAAAGGCCAATAAAATATGTAAGTGTTTAGAGTAGGGCAAGTAATTTAAAAAGGCAAAAATACCAATGATATGGAACCACCAACAGCCTCTTTCTATCAATATGAGTGCCGTGCTCGAGTCAGGCAAAAGCCCAATTAACCAAGAGCTTACCGGAAAAGTACCCACCGGAATGTAGTGCGCCACGCCCAATTGTTGTAATTTACTATCGGCGGCATTCATGGTTAAAAATGCCGACATCAATAATATTTCGATGATGAGAATATAATTAGCATCCGATTTTGGCCAATCGGTCATTTCGGCACCGCTAAAACGGCGAAGCTTCATTACATTTCTTCGGATTAAAAAGATGATGCAGGCTACCAATACCAAAAGCGCCAATACCTCAAACGCACCAATGAGTACGCCATAAGTTTGCCCAAGTGGTTCTGCAAATATGCGGTGTGTGCCAAATAAGCCATCTATTACAATTTCTAAAACCTCTATGTTGATGATGACAAAACCCAGGTATACAAATAAGTGTAAAATGGCAGCAACAGGCCGTTTTTGCATTTTTGATTGTCCAAAGGCAACCCATAGCATGGTTTTTAGGCGTTCCGATTTACGGTCCGAACGGTTTTCGGGCAGCCCCAAATGGATGTTTCTGCCAATTTTACCTGCGTTTTTGCCAAACAGATAAATGGCAAAGGCACTAAGGGCTAAGAAAATAAGTTGTGCAAGCATAAGCGGTTATAATCTGAGCGAATTTAATGAATTAACCGAAATTCAAATTGCTATGCATGCATAAAATTTAATTTAGAATTTTTCTAAGCAAGCTAAGGGGGTTTAAGGCTTAAAATAAGCCATTTTATGCGGGTAGCTATTTATTTTCAAAAAATATTTTCTGAAACGAAAAAAGAGATTACTTTTGCAGTCCCCAACGGGAAGGGGTACCATAGCTCAGTTGGTAGAGCAAAGGACTGAAAATCCTTGTGTCGCTGGTTCGATTCCAGCTGGTACCACAAAAAACCTCAATCAGAAATGGTTGGGGTTTTGTTGTTTTAGGGGGTTTTTCCTTGTTTTTAGACTTTTAAACTCACCAAGTTAGGGCTAATTTAAATAAGTAAAATAGTTCTGTAGTTAAAGTTTCTTAATGAAATGATTTTTGATTACATCTATTTATTAGGGGTTTCGTTTCCAAAACAAGCCCTGCACCGTGGTTCGTAACTATCTTTTTCGCCAAGTAAAAGCTGGCTTTTGTCGGTTACAGTTCGGTAAGAATACATAGCTGGTCCACCACATTGTAGGCATATGGCGTGTACTTTACTTACATCGTCGGCAATAGCCATGAGGGCAGGCATGGGGCCAAATGGTTTGCCCGAGAAATCCATATCTAAACCGGCAATAATTACGCGGATGCCTTTATTGGCCAATTGGGTGCACACATCGGGTAATTCTTCGTCGAAAAATTGTGCTTCATCTATACCTACCACTTGGGTATTGGCCCCCAATACTAAAATAGCGGATGAGCTTTCTACAGGAGTTGATGAAATGGAATTCGAATCGTGCGAAACCACGGCCGTTTCGTCGTAACGCGTATCGGTTTTGGGTTTAAATATTTCTACGTTTAGTTTTGCAATTTGCGCCCGGCGTAATCTACGAATAAGCTCTTCGGTTTTGCCCGAAAACATGGAGCCGCAGATGACTTCGATACTGCCGCTCAATTGATGTTTACGCTTAAAATTATGTTCGTACTGAAGCATGTAAGGTAGATTTTGTGGCCTGCCAGAGGCTCGGCTAATATCAGAATTTAATGCTATTTTTGGAAATATAATTACTGTTTAACTCGTTTTGTGATGGAGAAAAAAGAGATTCTACAAAAGACTAAAGAGATTTTAGCTGAAATTCAGCAGCAGGTAACCGCTTTTGAGCAACATAATTATCAAATTTCGGATATCGAATTAGATCTTTTTTTGGCTAATACCAAATTTTTGGTAGATCATGCGCACATCATGAAACGCTTGCAGGATGTTTCTCCGGTGGTTCCCATGCCAGCTGTAGATCCTGTGGTAGCCGTACCCACAAAACCGGTAGAAGAAACACCGCTCTCAACGCCGATAGTGGAGATAACAATTGAACCGGTGCAAGAGGCCAAACCCACAATTAACGATTTGCTAGCCGATAGACCCGATGCAACGTTGGCTACCAAATTTGAATTGGAGCCTATTGCCGATCTAAAAGCAATCATCAATTTAAATGATAAATTAGTTTTTGTGAAAGACTTGTTTAATGGCTATTCCTTGGCTTACCAAGAAGCTATTGATACGCTCAATAAATTAAGCAGTTTAGAAGAAGCAAAAAGCTATTTAGACGAAAACTATGCTAAAGCAAACGATTGGGTTAGCCATGAAACTACGGCTGCTCGTTTCTATGAGTTAGTAGGCAGACGTTACGCTAAATAATTCCCATACGGTTCGCATCTAAGCGCAACAAAATAAATAGCAAGATAGTAAAGCCCCATAGCGACGAACCTCCGTAGCTAATAAAAGGAAGTGGAATGCCGATGACGGGCACCAAACCCATGGTCATGCCTAGGTTTAAAAAGAAATGGCAAAATAGAATGGAGGCCACGCCGTAGCCATATATTCTAGAGAAGGAAGAACGCTGTCGCTCGGCAATAAATATAATTCGCAGTAATAAGAATAAATACAAACCAACCACTACCAAACTGCCTACAAAACCCCACTCTTCGCCCACGGTGCAAAAAATAAAATCGGTGCTTTGCTCGGGCACAAAATCGTATTTAGTTTGCGTGCCTTGTAAAAAACCCTTGCCCCAAAATCTACCCGAACCAATGGCAATTTTAGATTGATTTACATTGTATCCTTCGCCACGTAAATCTTCTACCTTGCCTAATAATACATCTATTCGGTTTCTGTGATGCGGTTTTAAAATGTTTGAATAGGTAAAATCTACCGAAAAAATAAACAGGATAGAGCCTATGGTGCCCAGTACAATGGGGCGCATCCATTGTTTTTTATTTCGTATTTGGGTAAGTAAAAAACCGGCAATAACTACTAGGCCAACAATAAGCACAATTTTGCTTAGTAGTAGCGTAAGAATAAAAAGTACGATACCCAATAAACCAAATACCAAGAAATAGCCAGATAGCCCTTCTCGGTATAATACAAATATTAAAGAGGCAAAAGTAAGCGCAGAACCCACATCGGGTTGTGCTAAAATAAGTCCAACAGGGATGCCAATAATAGCGGCTGCTTGTAAGGTAGTTTGCCAAGCTTTGTTTTTGATGGTGGCGGTAGATAAAAATTGGGCCAATACCAAGCAGGTAGCAAATTTTGCAAACTCGGAGGGTTGGAGCCTAAAACTTCCTAAAGGTATCCAGGCTTGGTTTCCACCTACATTTCGACCTACTACCAATACTACCAGGAGCAGAAAGATACTGACTCCATAAAATAGCGGACTAAAGGTGCTAAAAAACTTAACATCCATTACTAAAATGAGAATACCCAAAATCCCAGCTGTGATCAGGAAGATGAATTGTTTGCCGTAATTGGTGCCTAAATTGAACAGATTGCCTTTCTCAGGATCAAATACCGCCGCATAAATGTTTAACCAGCCAATAATGCATAGGGCAGCAAATAGCGCCAAGGTAACCTTGTCTACATTAAAAAATATGGTGCGTTGCTTGGTTACCATAATACGGCTATCGTTTAGCTTTTAATTTTGCTTTAAGCGTGTCTATTTTGGGTTTGGTGATAGGCTTAGCAACGGCAGGCAACAAGCTGGCATTACTAATGCGATCCATATAGGCTTGTGGCCGTGTAATAGAATCTCTTAAATATTTTTCTACCAACAAACTGGCAATTGGCGCCGACCACGTAGCCCCGTAGCCCGAATTTTCTACAATTACAGCTATGGCGATTTTCGGGTTATTTCGAGGTGCAAAAGCCACAAATACCGAGTGATCGTCTCCATGTGGATTTTGTACCGTACCGGTTTTGCCGCACATTTCTATACCCGGAATTTTAGAATAAACTGCCGTTCCACCGCCTTGGTTTACCACCCGGCTCATACCCTCAATAACCGAATCAAAATAAGCACTGTTGATGCCTACGTTTATGCGCTCGGTAAATTCTTTCCTAACTACTTTTTTTGCGCCAATAGCCTTAATGAGGTGGGGTTTGTAAAAATAACCTCTATTGGCTACAATAGCCATTACATTGGCCATTTGAAGTGGTGTAATTCCCAATTCGCCTTGTCCAATAGAAAGTGATATGTTAAAACTTGAGGTCCATTTATCGCTACCAAAACGTTTGGTATAATAATCGGCGCTAGGGAGTAAGCCCTTCCGTTCGTTTGGTAAATCGATGTTTAGCTTAGAGCCAATGCCGAATTTAGCTACAGCTGCTTGCCACCTTTTATAGCCCTCAACCGAGCGCATGCCTGCATGATCGACCATGCGGTTAAAGGTATAGCCGTAATACGTATTGCAAGAGTATTGAATAGATTGACTCAAGTCCATAGGACCGTGTACGTGGGTACAACCCATTACTCGGTTGCCATACCGATAGCCGCCACCACACACAAACGTGGTACTCGGGTTAATAAGTCCCAATTGCTGAGCCACCAAGGCATTTACAATTTTAAAAATAGAACCTGGCGGATATTCTGCCTGAATAGGGCGAATAAACATAGGTTTATAGGGATTATTAAGCAATTTCATGTAATTGTTACCCCGTTGTCTACCCACCATTAAATTGGGGTTATAACTCGGGCTACTCACAAATGCCAAAATTTCTCCGGTAGCAGGTTCAATGGCCACAATACTGCCAATTTTATGATTCATGAGCTTTTCGCCCAGTTTTTGCAATTCTTTATCTAGCGATGATTTTAAACCCTCTCCTGAAACGGCCAAGGTATCGTAGCGCCCTTCTGCAAAATGACCTTTTGGTCGATTAAAGGCATCTACCATTAAGTTTTGTACACCTCGTTGGCCTCTTAATAAATCTTCGTACGATTTTTCTACCCCACTTATGCCAATATAATCGCCCTTGGCATAAAATCCATTAGATTTTTCAATTGCTTTTTCGTTTACCTCTCCAATGTAGCCCAAAAACTGAGCAGCCAAACTATCTGGATACATGCGTACCGTACGGTTTTGTACATAAAAGCCGGGGAATTGATACAAACGCTCCTGAAAGGCAGCATAAACTTTGGCCGATAATTGTTTTTCTAGCACCGATGCCTTGTAAATGGATTGGTTTACTGCTTTTTTAAACTGTTTATCGAAACGTTCTTTGCTGATTTCTAGGAGCCGGCAAAAAGCCAGTGTATCGAATGGTTTAACCTCTTTTGGGATTACCATGACATCGTATACGGGCTCGTTCTGAACTAAGATGCGGTCTTTTCGATCTAAAATTACCCCACGGGCAGGGTAAATAAGTATTTTCCGAAGTACGTTGTTATTGGCCGAAAGCAGGTATTTATCGTTTACAATTTGCAGGTAAAATAAGCGAACCAATAAAATGAGCGCCGTGGCAATAAATATTCCTTGAATAACGAATTTTCGGGCGAAATACGGATTCATTAACGTGCTTTTTTACGGTAAAATACCAGTGAAATTACCAGCATCAAAAATAAGGTAAAAAATGCACTCAAAATACTTCGTAAAAGTATTCCGCCAAAGTTAGAAAGGCTAAACAACTCGAAAGTGAAAAGTGTGAGGTGGTGTACAAAAGCCATCAGCAACCCGTAGACTAAAAACCATCGAGCGCCCATAATGCTCAAGCTGGGTTCGGGTTCTGTTTCCAACGAATCGTTGGAAATGGTAAGGTTTAGAAATAAAATACGGCCAAAAGCCAATACCGTACAGGCTAGGGCGTGTAGCCCTAGGGTATCATGAAAAACATCAATGGTTAGCCCGCAGCAAAAAGCCAAGGTATATAATGCCCAATTGGGTATTTTAAAGGGCAATAATAAGATGAACAGGATGTAAATGTAAGGGGTAGATAGGTTGTAAAAACCAATATTCTTAAGCAAGAATAATTGGATAAACACCAAGCCAAAAAAGCGTGCAATATGTAGCGGTATGCGTTCCATTTATTCCGTTTTATTGCTCAAATCGAGTGCTTTTTGCTCAGCACCAACGGCATTGTTCACCACATGAACATAGCTTAAGGTGGCAAAATTAGTAGCCAACTTTACTTCAATATTTAAAAAATTATCACCGCCTTTCATCCCGGTTTGACTTACTGTACCAATAGGAATACCGGCAGGGAATAAGGAATAACCAGAAGTAACTACTTGTTCGCCAATTTTAACCTTAATATGGTGGGGTATGTCTTGCAAAACTGCATAGGCCGAATTAAAATTACCAGCACCCCAAACCAAAGAACCAAAAGGAGCGATGCTAG
>CANGZX010000033.1 GCA_947458775.1 Sphingobacteriaceae bacterium
AGATTATGTGGTGGCTCCTGAAACCTTTAAAGAACACATTAAAATGCTAGCCGATAGCGGCTATACGAGCATTTTACCCGATCAATTGTACGAGTACCTAAGCCGTGGCAAAGCACTCCCCAAAAAACCGGTCATGATTACCTTTGACGATACCGATGTTGAACAATTTACGCTAGCCGCACCCGAGTTAAAAAAGTATGGCTTTAAGGCGGTGTTTTTTATTATGACGGTTTCTATTGGCCGACCACGATACATGAGTAGCGACCAAATTAAGGCCTTAAGTGACGAAGGCCATGTAATTGGCTCACACTCTTGGGATCATCAAAATTTTAAAAAATACACCGCCGAAGATTGGATAACGCAAGTAGACAAACCTACCAAGCGCTTGGAAGAAATTACTGGTAAAAAAATCAGCTATTTTGCCTACCCCTTTGGCTTATGGAATGCCGAAGGAATCCCAGAACTTAAAAAAAAAGGGTTTAAAGCCGCTTTTCAACTATCTGCCAAACGTGATGAAAAAGAGCCGCTCTACACCATTCGCAGAAACATTGCCAGCGGTAAGTGGGATGCAAAAACCTTGCATCGCATTATGTTGAACAACTTTTAGGAAAGCTAGTTTTGCAAAACATGTACTAAAAGCGAATAAAATGCGTAATTTTGCGCTTTATTTAGGCACACATGATTACAGTATCTAACCTTTCCCTTCGCTACGGCAAACGCACACTTTTTGAAGAAGTAAACCTCAAATTTACGCCAGGCAATTGCTATGGTGTAATTGGCGCCAACGGTGCCGGCAAATCTACCTTCTTAAAAATTCTTTCGGGCGAAATTGATCCCAGCAGCGGATCGGTAAGCTTTACCCCCGGCGAACGCATGGCGGTATTGAAACAAAATCACTACGAGTTTGATGAATTCCCGGTAATTGAAACCGTAATGATGGGGCATAAAGAAATGTATGCCGTAATGAAAGAAAAAGATGCCTTGTATACCAAGGAAGATTTTACCGATAAAGATGGCGAACGTGCTGGCGAATTAGAAACCTTATTTGCCGAAATGGATGGATGGAATGCCGAAAGCAATGCCGCTACCCTACTCAGCAACCTTGGCATTGGCGAAGATTTACACTACAAACTTTTAAATGAATTAGATGGTACCCAAAAAGTACGGGTATTATTGGCCCAAGCCTTATTTGGCAAACCCGATATTTTATTACTCGATGAGCCAACCAACGATTTGGACATTCAAACCATTGCTTGGTTAGAAGATTTTTTAGCTGGTTACGAAGCCATTGTATTGGTGGTATCGCATGATAGACACTTTTTAGATACCGTTTGTACCCACGTGGCCGATATCGATTTTGGTAAAGTGAATATCTATACCGGTAACTATAGCTTCTGGTACGAATCTAGTCAATTGGCTGCCCGTCAGCGTTCAGACCAGAACAAGAAAATGGAAGATAAGGTGAAGGAATTGCAAGAATTCATTCGCCGTTTTAGTGCCAACGCCTCTAAATCTAAACAAGCAACTAGCCGTAAAAAGGCATTAGATAAAATTAATATCGAAGAAATTCAACCTTCGAACCGTAAATACCCAGCTATTTTATTCAACAACCACCAAGGCCGTGAAGCCGGCGACCAAATTCTTCAGGTAGAAAAATTAAGCAAAAGCCTCAATGGCGAACTGCTATTTTCGGACGTGAGTTTTATGGTAAATAAAGGCGATAAAATTGCGGTGCTTTCTGAAAACAGCTTGGCCACTAACGCATTCTACCAAATATTAACCGGTCGTGATAGCGATTTTAGTGGCGAATTTAAATGGGGAGTTACCATTAACGTAGGTGAAATTCCGAATGATAACTCCGACTATTTTGCAGGAAAAGACGAAAACCTAATTGATTGGTTGCGTGAATACTCAGAAGGAGAAAAAGACGAACAGTTTATCCGGAGCTTTTTAGGCCGCATGTTATTCTCTGGTGAAGAAGTATTGAAAAAATGTTCGGTATTATCTGGAGGAGAAAAAATGCGTTGTATGTTTTCTCGTATGATGTTGCAACAAGCCAACCTGTTGTTGTTTGACGAACCAACCAATCACTTAGATTTGGAATCTATTACCGCATTAAACAACGGCATGGATGATTTCAAAGGCACCATTTTGTTTACTTCTCGAGATCACGAGTTAACACAAACCGTAGCCAACCGCATTATTGAAATCACACCAAAAGGTATTATTGACAAACTTATGCCTTACGACGAATACATAGCCAGCGATGCCATTAAAGAACAACGCAAAGCGATGTACAAATAAAAAAAGCCCCGAGAAACCTCGGGGCTTTTTTGTTTAACGAATACTAACTTATTAGTGACCTGCTTGGCCATCAATGCCATGCGCATGACCGTGTGCCAACTCATCGGCAGTAGCTTCTCTTACAGCAACAATAGTACCTGTAAAATGTAAATCTTTACCAGCCATTGGGTGGTTTAAATCAACCGTAACCACAGTTTCGCTAATAGCGGTAACTACCGCTCTAAACTGGTTACCTTGATTATCTTGCAAAGGCAAAATAGCACCAACTGCTGGTTTTTCCATATCGCCAAACATATCTAATGGCAATTCAGTAACAGCCGAAGGATCTTTTTCTCCATAGCCGTCGGCAGCAGAAAGTTCGAAACCATACGTGGCTCCGGCTGCTAATCCGTTTAAATATTCTTCAAATTTTGGAAGCATCATACCCACACCGTATAAAAATACCAATGGGTTTTCTTCTGTAGCTTTTTCTACAAATACTTTTTCGCCGTTTTCAGTGGTGTGCAATTCGTAGGTAAGGGCAACTACGCTGTTTGGTTTAATCGTCATTTTTTAAAAATTGGGAGACAAAGGGGTCTCAGTGGTTAATGAATGTATGGTATGGCTTCGGCAACCGCCGTTACCGGAAGTTGGCAGGTGTTGTTGTGGCAAACAAAAATTCTGGTTTGCGTGCCCCACTTATCCTGCAGCAAAGGTAAACTTCCTTTGCTTCCTCCCAATAAAATTTTATTAGGAATGTGAAATTTGTCAATCTCTTGACGTTTTTGTAAACTCTCCTGACCGGTTATGGCTATTTCATATACGCCAAAAACTTCGTTTAAGAGCAAATTGGCCCAATTAGAATAGGCGGAGCCGTAATTTTTTATCTGTGGATGCACATTACGTAACATTTGTGCCGAAAGCTCTACATACACCTTATTTTGATAGAGCTTGCCGAGTTTTGCCAAATTATGGGCCATTACCGAATTCGCACTTGGAATTACGTTGTCCATAATTTCGTGTTTGCGGGCAATTAGGGTTTCGCCGGTATCGGAAGTATAGAAAAACATGCCACTTGCTTCATCGTAAAAGTGAGCCACCACATGGTCGGTTAATTCTTTAGCTTGATTCAACCACTGCTCATCAAACGTAGTTTCGTACAGGGTAATCAGTGCTTCTATTAGCAAAGCATAATCGTCTAAAAAGGCGGTAATGGTGGCTTTTCCTGCTTTAAAGTTGCGGTATAAAGCACCATCGCTAGCCCGCATATTTTTTAATAGAAAATGAGCATTTTTTAGGGCCATTTGTAAAAATCGCTCTTCATCAAATACCCGGTAGGCATCGGTTAATGCTTTTAAAGTTAAGCCATTCCAGGCAGTTAAAATTTTATCATCCAATCCCGGGCGAATGCGTTTTTCGCGGTACTCGAATACTTTTTTCTTGGCTGTTTCTAAGCGTGAATGAAGTTCTTCCACACTTAGATTAAATGCCTTGGCTATGTGTACATCCGATTGTTTTCGGCACAAAATATTCGTGTGCTCTTCGGCCCAATTGCCTTCTTCCGTAAGGTTATAATAGGCACAAAACACGGGCGATTCGTAGACTAAAAGTGCATCAATTTCTTCTTTGGTAAAGGTGTAAAACTTTCCTTCTACCCCTTCGCTGTCAGCATCTAAAGCCGAGTAAAACCCACCGTTTTCATCGCTTAGTTCTCTAGCTAGCCAATCAATGGTTTCGTACACCACCTGTCGGTAAAGTTCTAAAGGTTCTTGCTGATAGGCTTCGGCATATAAACTTACCAATTGCGCATTGTCGTACAGCATTTTTTCGAAATGTGGCACGTGCCACTGAGCATCTACCGAATAGCGGGCAAAGCCTCCCCCCAATTGATCATAAATGCCGCCAAAAGCCATTTTTTGCAAGGTAAAATGTGTTATGGCATCGGCTTGTTCGTTGCCCATTAGTTTGGCGTACCGAAGCATAAAAACCCAATTGGTGGGTAGCGGAAATTTAGGTGTACGGGTATACCCTCCTTCGGTCCAATCGAATTGACTGGCCCAAGGTTCATAAATTTCGTTGACATCTTCTTGGCTATATATTTTTTGCTCCGATAAAAAAGCTATTTTTTCGCTTTCGCGAATGCCTTCGGTCAGTTTATCGGCGTAGACATAAGCTTCGCTAGGCTTTTCAGCCCAAAAGGAAGCCAAATTGACTAAGAGCTTTTTCCAATCTTCTTTTTTGAAATAGGTACCACCATAAATGGGTCGTTGATCGGGCAAGCAAATACAATTTAATGGCCAGCCGCCGGAGCCGGTCATGAGTTGCACAGCCAACATGTAAATTTGATCTATATCTGGGCGCTCCTCTCGGTCAATTTTAATGCACACAAAATGTTCGTTCATGATGCTGGCTACAGCCTCATCTTCAAAACTTTCGTGCTCCATTACATGGCACCAATGGCAGGCAGAATAACCTATGCTTACTAAAATGAGTTTATTTTCTGCCTTCGCTTTGGCTAGAGCATCTACTCCCCAGGGATACCACTGTACCGGATTATGAGCATGCTGCAGTAAGTAGGGTGATGTTTCGTGAATAAGCGAATTGGGCATACTTATTTACTCAATTCAGCAAAATATTTATGAAACAAGGGTATAGTTTCAATGCCTTTGTAATAATTGGCCAAATCGTATTTTTCGTTTGGCGAATGGAGGTTATCGCTATCTAAACCAAAACCCATCAATACGGTTTTAATGCCCAATTCTTTTTCAAATAAAGCCACAATGGGAATACTACCTCCACCACGAGTAGGAATTGGTTCCTTGCCAAAAGATTCGCTAATGGCTTTTTGTGCCGCACGGTAGGCCACGCTATCGGTTGGAGTAACTACCGGTTCGCCACCATGATGGGCGCTCACTTTAACCTTTACATAAGCCGGTGCAATTTTTTGGAAATGCTCAGTAAATAATTGTGTTATTTTATCAGATTGTTGGTTTGGCACCAAACGCATCGAAATTTTTGCGGAAGCTTTAGAGGGCAAAACGGTTTTGGCGCCTTCGCCGGTGTATCCACCCCAAATACCATTTACTTCTAGCGTTGGTCGGGTACCGGTACGTTCTAACGTGGTATAGCCTTTTTCGCCCCACACATCGTTTACACCAAGGTCTTTTTTATATTCCTCTAAATCAAATGGCGCCTTATTTAAAGCTGCTCTATCTGCTTCGCTTAAGGGCAAAACATCGTCGTAAAAGCCAGGTATGGTGATGTGATTGTGCTCATCGTGTAAAGAGGCAATGAGTTGGCACAAAATAGTGGCCGGATTGGCTACAGCACCACCGTATACCCCCGAATGCAAATCGCGATTAGGGCCTACTACCTCCACTTCTAAATAAGATAAACCTCTCAATCCTGTTTCCAATGATGGGTTCTCCATGCTCAACATCGAGGTATCAGAAATGAGCACGACATCCGATTTTAATTTCTGTTTATTAGCTTGTACAAATAGACCTAAATTATTGGAACCTACCTCTTCTTCGCCTTCTATCATGAACTTAATATTGCAGGGAAGGGTATCCGTTTGCATCATCAGTTCAAATGCTTTTACATGCATGTAAAATTGTCCTTTATCATCGCAAGCACCACGGGCGTAAATTTTCTCATCACGAAGGGTAGGTTCAAAGGGTGGTGTATGCCACAATTCCAAGGGATCGGCTGGTTGCACATCGTAATGGCCGTATACCAATACGGTAGGTTTCGCCGGATCTATTATTTTTTCGCCATACACAATGGGGTAACCCGCTGTGGGGCAAACTTCTACCTTATCGGCACCGGCATCTGTAAGCTTTTGAGCCACAAAGTCGGCGGTTTTTAATACTTCTGTTTTATACGCAGGGTCTGCACTAACCGATGGGAAGCGCAATAATTCGAATAATTCGTCTAAAAAGCGTTGTTTATTCTGGGCTACGTAGTTCTTTATAGTTTGCATAAGCTATTGTTTAGCACAAATATATTAAATAGCTCGGTAGAATGTAGCTGCTAGCTAGCGCTTTGAACAAATAAAAAACGAGGATAATACATTACCCCCGTTTTCGCATCAATGAAATAGGTAGAGGCATTAATCACCCATACCTACATCACGCTTGTCACCTCCATTGGTTAAGGTGGAGTTGTTCGATTTTGTGGGTTGCACAGTGTTGTCTTTTTTGCAGGAAACCATTCCAATGAATCCTAGAACCATTAGAGAAAGTAAGATTTTTTTCATGAGAATTTAATTTTAAAGTGAATTTTTAATTATTAGTTATATTATTATCAAATATATAGAATAATAACTATGACTAGTTAATTTTATTACCTATTAGTTATAATGATTTGATTATCAGCTAAATAATTTTTATTAAAAAGAATTAAATTATTATTTGGTGAAATAATGTTAGAAATATTTCTTATAATTGTTGTAAATAGATAATTAATTTAGTCATTGAATAATTATTTTTCCAAAATGATTCAAAAAATTAAATCCGCAGTACAGATAGCAGCTATCTTTTGCGCAATATGGGGTGTTGGACTACCTCATGCTCATGCCATTCAAATGACTACCAATCCTGCAGATAGCAGTGTGGTAGATACGCTAAACAAACGTGCATTTAATAGTAGGCTGAAGAATTCGAAACTGAGTCTCATAGGGGCAAAACAAGCCTTGGCCTTGGCAAAACAACTGCATTATACTAAAGGGGAAGCCGAAGCCTACCGCATGATGGGTTTAGCAACCTATTATTTGTTTGAAACAGAAAAAAGTATCAGCTACTACTTAAAGTCACTACAGCTTTTTGTAGCAAGCAAAAACAAAGCTGGGCAAGCAAAAGTCTTAAACAATATAGGTGGGCTGTATTCTCAGACGGACTACAAAAGAGCAATGGAGTATTATAATAAAGCACTAAAGCTTGCAACTCCACTAAAAGACACGGGACTTCTAGCCAATTTATACTTAAATATTGGCACAATACATCTCCGAACAAAACACCACGAACAAGCATTAGATGATTACATTAGAGCAGAAAAAATGTTTTCGGCAGTAGGTGACAAAACCGGCATTGTACATAGTTTACAAAATTGCGGGAAGATTTTTTTAGACCGGAGTATGTTTGATCAGGCTGAAAATTTTTTAGTTAAAGCATATAAATTGGCCAAAGAAGAGGACCTGAGCG
Organism: Sphingobacteriaceae bacterium; assembly: GCA_947458775.1. GTDB lineage: Bacteria > Bacteroidota > Bacteroidia > Sphingobacteriales > Sphingobacteriaceae > JAIPAN01. Next base: position 7,485 of record CANGZX010000033.1, read on the forward strand.
AATCTATAGCTAGTATTAACCTGAGTTTAGCAAGCATATATATTGCAA
>CANGZX010000034.1 GCA_947458775.1 Sphingobacteriaceae bacterium
ATGAATTGTTTTTAGAAGAAGGCTCTGATGATCACGATAAATTGGCCAAGCTTATGGGCGATTTGGATGAGTTAAATGCATGGACTTTTGAAAGTGATTTAAAACAGATTTTAGGAAAACTCAATTTACATCACCTAAATGAACCCATGGCTACCTTAAGTGGTGGACAAAAGAAACGTGTAGCACTTGCCCAAGCACTTATTGAGGCGCAATTACACGAAGGTAAGTGTTTGCTTATTTTAGATGAGCCCACCAACCACCTCGATGTAGGCATGATTGAGTGGTTGGAAGATTATTTAAGTGCTCAAAAACTCACCTTATTGTTGGTTACCCACGATCGATATTTTTTAGATGCCGTATGCAATGAGATTGTAGAGATTGATGAGGAGAAAGTATTTGTATACAAAGGCACCTACGATTATTTTTTAGAGCAAAAGAGCTTGCGCCAAGAAATGGAGCAAAGCGAACTCGAAAAAGATAAAAATACGTACCGCAGAGAGTTGGAATGGATGCGTAGGCAACCTAAAGCCAGAACTACCAAAAGTAAAAGCCGACAAGATGCCTTTGCCGGGGTAGAAGATCGGGTGAAAAAGAAGAAAGAGGTATCGGAAGTATCTTTACAAATAAAAATGACCCGATTGGGAGGGAAAATTTTGGAACTGAATAAAGTATCGAAGAGTTTTGGTGATTTATGCATTTTAAACGATTTTGAGTACACTTTTCAACGAGGTGAACGCATTGGGGTAGTGGGTAAAAATGGCGTTGGTAAATCTACTTTTCTTAAAATTGCCCTGCAGTTAGAACAACCCGATAGCGGTACAATTGATCATGGGGGCACCGTAGTTTTTGGTAATTTTGGTCAGGATGGGCTGAGCTACGAAGAAGATGTTAGAGCCATTGAATACGTAAAAACCATGGGCGAATATTTCCCAATGGCCGACGGCTCCAAAATTGGCGCCAGCCAGTTTATGGAAAAATTCGGATTTAATGCCCAACAGCAATATACTCCATTAAGTAAATTGAGTGGCGGAGAAAAACGTCGCTTACAATTGTTGAGCGTATTGTTTCGCAACCCCAATTTTTTGGTACTCGATGAGCCAACCAACGATTTAGATTTACAAACCCTGCGTACCTTAGAGGAGTTTTTGTTAGAATATCCGGGCTGTATACTCATTGTAAGCCACGATAGGTATTTTATGGACCGTATGGTTGATCACCTTTTTGCTTTTGAAGGAAACGGCGTAGTGCGTGATTATCCGGGCAATTATACCCAATATCGGGAGGCCTTGCTTAATGGCTTAATTCAGGATGAAAAAGCAGCACACCAAATCATGGTAGATAAAAGCCAGCCTAAGGCTCCCACGAAAGAAAAAGTACAACTCTCATTTAATGAAAAACGAGAGTTTGAAGCATTAGAAAAAGAAATTGCGCTGCTGGGAGAAGAAAAAACCACCCTGGAGAGCGCTATGAATGCAGGCATGGGCTATGATGAATTGCAAAATGCCGCCGAACGAGTACAATTATTGGTGGATTTGTTGGATGAAAAAGAATTGCGCTGGTTAGAATTGAGCGAAAAACAAGCTTAGGCTTTACGGCGTACTTCGGTACAAAAAATACCGGCACTTACCGCCACATTTAACGATTCGGCAGCACCAAACTGGGGTATAGTTACTTGATTGCTTACTTTTTCTAAAATTTCTGGCCGAATGCCATTGCCTTCGTTGCCTAAAATAAGTAAGCCTTCATGGCCAAAACTGGTTTCAAAAATGGAGGTTCCGCCCAGGGTAGCAGCGAAAGTGGGTAAACTGCTGTTACGTATTAAAACTTCTAAATTGGTGTAAATAATATCCATTCTGGCTAAAGAGCCCATGCTAGCTTGTACCACCTTAGGGTTGTAAGCGTCTACGGTATCGTTAGAGCAAATTACTTGCTTAAACCCAAACCAGTCGGCGGTACGTATAATGGTACCCAAATTACCCGGATCTTGTATGCCATCGAGGAGTAAATGGAAGGTATTGGCTTCAATGGTGAGTTCTTTTTCATCATTTTGGGGTATATATACCACCGCCAATACGTCTTGAGGTGTAGTTAAACCCGATATTTTAGCAATTTCATCAGCTTTAACCTCTAATAACTTTATATTTTGGGAGATTTTGCCCAATTTTGGGAGTACAGTAGAAGTGCCATAAACGGAGTGTATACGATATCCAGATTGAAGAAATTCGAGAACAGATTTTAGCCCCTCCACCACAAAAAGAGCATGTTCTTTACGGTATTTCTTTTGCTGCAATGATTTTATAAAACCGATCTCTGATTTTGAAAGCATACGTCACCAAGCCAAATTTTGTTCGTGCAATAATACTGCTTTTTGTGGTTATTTCTGCCATGGGATGTTCGTCTACTCGGTTTTTACAAAAAGATGAAGTATTGGTGCGTAAAATAAAGTTAAAAAACATAAACCCTCGTTTTGAAGAACAAGCATACGAATACGTGCAAAGGGATTTGCAGAAGCCATCCTGGTTAAACTTGCGTTTATATATTTTAGCAAATACTAAACACGGAAAGTACCGTACCGAAAACATAAAAAAAATAGGCGAAGCGCCTGCTTTGTTAGATAGCTCTTTGGTAGAAATATCTAGAACACAAATAGAGAAATTTTTACAAACTAAGGGCTTTTTAAGTGCAAAAGTTCAAAGTGCTATTGCTATTGAAAAACAAAAGGCACGCATTACGTTTACTGCCAATGCTGGAGAAGAATATACTATAAATGAGATGAGTTATTCTATTCCCGATAGCTCTGTGCGGAGTTTATATTTAAAAAATCAAGCATCAATTTCGAGTATTGCAGTAGAAAAACGCTACGATGCCGATACCTTAAACGCAGAGAGAGAACAAGTTTACCAATTGATGAAAAAAAATGGGTATTACGAGTATTTGCGTCAGTATTTACGTTTTGAAGTAGATACGAATGGCTTTAAAAACAAAACGAATTTAAAACTGCTTATTAGCAATCCCCCTGGTAAGTTAGCACACGAAGCCTATACAATTGGGGATAGTTATTTGGCTATTCGTACCAGTACCGGTGCACTTGCAGGAGCAAAAGTTGATTCAGCTGTGCTCGATAATCAGTATTATCTCAAAGATTATTCGGGTAGGTTTAAATTGAAACCCATTACAAGGTATATATTTTCTAAAAAAGGGAGTAAGTATAGTTTAGAGGCCGAGAACTTAAGCTATGACCGCTTATATGATTTAAACGTATTTAGAAATATAAAAATTAGTTATCAAAAGCAGTCTGATTCCTCACATGTGTTAGATGCTATTTATGATTTTACGCCACTCAAAAAAATGTCTAATCGACTAGAGGGTGAATACACGTTAAATGCAGCTAGAAATGGGTTTAATATTGGTAATACGTATACCAATCGTAATTTATTTGGTGGCGCCGAGCAATTTGACCTCAAGTTTAGATATGGTGTTTTGTTCGAATCTAAATCCTTGAGCCAGCTTTCTGATAGAGCATTTAACCGAGAATTTGAATTGGGTGCCAATTTAATATTCCCTCGTATTGTAATACCTTTTAAGAATACCGTTTCGAGCAAAAACGGCTTATCGCACACCACCTTTTCTACGAGTTTCCAATATTTTCGCCAAAAAAATGCCTTCGAAAATCGCACCTTCATCAATGCCATTTCATACGATTGGATGGAAACCAAGTTTAAAAAACACACTTTTACGCCCTTCAATTTAGAGTATAGGAATGGCCAATTAGATGCCGATTTTAGAGATTATTTAAATGCAAATGGCTTTGGATTGTATGTAAAAACCAACGATAGGCAATTTGTAAACTTTGGTAGCCAGTACGCATTTACGCTCAATAATATTTTATTAAGCACCCAGAGCAATTTCTTTTATTTAAAAGCCTCTGCAGATTTAAGTGGTAATACCTTGGGCTTGTTAAATAAAGCATTGAATTTAAAAATTGATGAAAAGGGTTACAGAACGGTATTTGGTTTACCTTATTTGCAATACGCTAAGGCGGAATTAGATTTACGTTGGTATAAACACTTTGGTGGCGATAAGCAATTGGTTTTTAGGTTGAATCCGGGAGTAGGCATTCCGTATGGTAACAATACTGCTCTACCTATTGAGAAGAATTTTTTTGCAGGTGGAACAAACGGTATTAGAGCTTGGCAAGCTAGAACTCTAGGCCCGGGTAATTATAACAGAGCAGATATTGATCCGCAGATTCGGCAAAACCTACGTAATTTAGATCAGTTAGGAGAGATTAAATTTGAGGGTAACTTAGAATATCGCTTTAAAATATTAAACAACCTATTTGGCGCCAAAGTTAAAGGCGCAACCTTTACCGATTTTGGAAATATTTGGCGCATTCGTGCTGTGGCCGAAAATCCTGGAGGAGAATTCAATTCATCTAAATTCTTTAAGCAATTTGCCATAGGGGCGGGTGCAGGCTTACGTTTCGATATGGATTATTTTATATTCCGTTTAGATGCCGCCGTTAAAATTCGCGATCCGCAGTTTACCGGCTCCGATCAGTGGGTTATAAAAAACATGTTTAATAAAGAGTTTAAACAAATCTATGCCACCACACACTATCCAGATGTATATCGCTTTGTGCAATATAACTTTGGTATAGGGATGCCATTTTAATCTAAACTACGCTTGTTGTAAAGCAAAAAACCTGCATGAAACATCACTCCGATAGGTTTTTGTGAATCATCGTATCGATTTATACTGAAGCTTATGGGTCCAATTGGGCTCTGATACACCAAGCCTGCGGTAGCCACATACCGAGCTTTAGAAGCCTTATGCCACGTTACATCTTGTAAACCAACAAGTTCATATCCTTTAATGGATTTAAACAAGTAAGCCTCCAATCGTAAATCAATATTTTTGCGCAGCGAAATGATATTTCTTAATCCCCCAGCAACATAAGAATTGGCTCTAAATCCTTCGAAAAATATCGATTTTGAATCTTGTAAGGGATAAAAAGTGGGGGCGCTTAATAAGGTAGATTTATAGGTGCTAAATAGTGGTTTATTTGTCAGTACCGATTCTAATGCATAACCAAATGTGATGTGTTTTCTGCTGATGGGGTAATGCTCTATACTTGCTTTAAGGCGTAACCAATTGTGTGTTTTTTCAATGGGATGCAATTGTGCGAAAATAGATTCATTGCGCAATACATTACCTGGTAAGTAGTTTTCTGTTCCTCCAAAAAATGCGGTTTGCAACTGAAAAAACAGGCCTTTGGTTGCATATTGTTTTTTGTTTAAGCTATTCTTACTTAAATCAAGGGCTACTTTAAAGCCAGCAAAGGTACTCTCATCAAAAACATCGCCGTATACATAATTGTTGTTGGGGCTAAACCGATCGTTAAAATCGAAATAACCTCCTAAAAACTCTAGCTTACCACTACGGCCAAAGGGGGTACCTAGTTTGACTATCCATTGCCTGTCCGATTGATCGACATAGGTTGGTTTTACCTTATCTACTATAATTTGGCTGGTACTGTAAAAGTTCCAATGGTTGTAGGTAAACTCGGTTTCTAGATAATAGGGTCGGGTAGTGGGTACATCCATTCTAACCGTAGTTTGCACCGATTCGTAAAACCTACCTGAATAGAGGTTTGCTCCAACAGTGTAAGATTGCTTATCAAGAAAATTATATTGCAGTCCTAAAAATACATTGCTTACAGGCCTGCTTGATATACTGCCTCCAAAATCTATCCTAAAGTTTTTTTGTGGTTTTACTTGTAACTCAAAGGTGGTATGTTGGGCAGAAGAATCTTGGTAAATTCGTGGATAGATTGTCTCAAAATTCTCATCGGCAGCTAGTCTATAGTACCCATCTTTTATACCCAGCAAGTCTAATTCTTGTTTTTTGGGTAAAAAAACATGTGTTACATAGGCTCTTTGTTTAGAGTTTATGCCATTAATAAGCACTTCATCAAAAACAAGGTTGGCATTTTTATTTGTAAATGCAATTCGCTCTTTTTTTAATTTATAAGAATCGCTACGAAGTTTTACAGCTTTCAAGATGTTTGGCATTTCGGCCATGGTGGCATCGTATCCACTTTTAATAATGGCTGTAACCTCACTAAAATTGGTGGCCGAAAACGAGCTAATATTGGGCTGTATCACGGTTCCGTTTTTACCTATGCTTGCTGTATCTGAATTGGCTAAAAAAATATACATCAAAAAGCGGTTTACAACCCGATCATCATTCTCTGTTGGGTACTCATTGTATGTTTTTGAAGAAACATTTACACCGATGATGTAATCTGGATTGAAGTCTTTCTTCATCACATCTACAGGGAAATTATTGTAAATCCCCCCATCAAATACATACCTATTGCCCACTTTTACCGGCCGATAAACTAGCGGAACGGCCATAGTGCCTCGTACGGCCTCTACCAAACTGCCGCTGCCAATGGGTACCATTTTTTTATCAAAAATATCCGATACAATGCAACGGTAGGGTACAAAAAGGTTGTCAAAATTGTTCTGTGCAGAAGCGGAGGCTTGTCCCAATAATTGCAACAAGGCAAAGTTTAACGGAATATCGTTTACTAAATTGGCTCTAAAACTGGCATTAAAACTGGTATCTATTTCTAGCTTGGCATTTAAAAAGGCAGGGTTATCGGGTTTTTTCTTAAAGTAATACCTAAAATCACTTTTAAAACGTCCGTTTACCCATTCTTGAAAATCATCGCTTTCTGCGATGTATTCGATTTCGGAGGGAGAATAACCAGCAGCATATAAGGCACCAACAATGCCGCCCATAGAGGTACCAGTTATATAATCAATAGGAATGTGATTTTCTTCTAAGGCTTTTAAAACGCCAATGTGCGCCAAGCCTTTTGCACCACCACCACTCAATACCAAGCCTACTTTTTGGCCTTTTACTTGGGTGAGTACGAATAACATGAGACTGAATAGAACAAATTTTTTCATAGGTATTGTTCTTTTTATATATGTAGATGCCTCATATTCGGCTATTGCCAAAAAATGGGTCTAAAATAAATTCACTTCTTTGATTTTGCTGATTACAAAATCAATCTCCTCTTTAGTAGTAAATTTACTAAAAGAGAAACGAACTGCAGGTCGTGAACTATCGGCTCCAATGCCGTTTAACACATGAGAGCCAATGTTGCTGCCCGAGCTGCATGCACTTCCTCCAGAGGCAGAAATGCCGGCAAT
>CANGZX010000035.1 GCA_947458775.1 Sphingobacteriaceae bacterium
AATGCTGTTCTACGGTAGCTGGTTTGGTTGCTAATTGAGGTACCCGAAAGTAAAGACGGCTGTACGCCTAAACCCAAACTGTAGTTGTATTTCTTTTGTGTTACCCGGTAATTCATACCCAATCTGTTGGTCATGAACGAATAGCTATAATCGTTACTTTGTGAAGCAATAGTTGCTAACACACCACCAGGAGTATTGGTGCCTAAGGTGGTTCTTCCATTGTGGTAATCGGCCAAAGAGAAATTCCAGTTAAATTCTAAACTCTCGGTTCGACTAAGTGGCTCGATGTACGAAATGCCCGAACGGGTAGTAGTATTGGTATTGTTGTTACTTACGACTTGTCTTTGATATACAGCTAATGGAACTCCAACAGGGGTTGTTTGGTTAATCGCATCGTTTTCTTGCGTGGTATTGTTTTTACTAAGCGATAAATTTACCGAAGCGGTGCGCCCACGTTTCCCAAATCGGTGATTAAACAACGCATCGGCACCAAAATTAGGTGTTTCAGAGCTGCTAATACCGCCATTATTACCGTTTGAAATAAGGTTCGTACCATCTTGTAAAAAGGCAAAAGTACTTGCAGAGGTGCCATTACTTTGCCCTAAATTGAAATATGGAGTTACTTTTAAATAGTTTACGCTATCTATTTTATACTCTAAGTTCCAGTTAAAACGGTGGTTTATACTACTCGTATTGCTAGTGCTATTTTGGTTATTTAGTAAAAATCCACTGGTATTAATATTTTGTTGTTGGGTAGTTCTAAGCACCTCGTTATTTCGATTTGCATAGCTATAGTTTCCGTACGATGTTAATTTTTTGCTCCATTCATCGCGGTAGTTTACCCCTAAAGAAGCTACTCTGGTTAGGCCATCGCCACCAGCATTGCCTCCTCCGCCACCGATTTGTATACGGGCGCCACCACCACCACCACCACCACCCAGTTGTACACGGGCTCCACCACCTCCACCATTAAAATTAAATAGCGATGTATTGGTATTGTTTAAATTTCCTTGTACCGAAATTTGTTGGGTTTTATTAAACATATTGGCCGAAATATTACCTTGGTAACGACCCTCGTTTCCTTGTCCAATTCTACCTTGTGTAAAATACCCGTTGTTTTTGTCAGGCCTAATTTGGATGTTCAAAATTTTCTCTGGATCACCCTCTTTTACCCCGGTAAAGTTTGCTTGATCACCATAATCGTCAATCAATTGTACTTTGTCAATTAAATTCGCTGGCAATTGTTGGGTGGCAGTTTTAACATCGCCACCAAAAAAGTCTTTGCCATTTACTCGAACCCTAGTTACTGCTTTTCCTTGAGCCTTTACATTCCCGTCTTTATCAACTTCTACCCCAGGTAATTTTCTCAATAAATCTTCTACCTGAGCATCGTCTTTTAATTTATAATCAGCCGCTCTAAACTCTAACGTATCTTCTTTAACAGTTACGGTTGGGGTACCCGAAATCACTACTTCATTCAATTGCTTACTCGAATTTTTTAGGTTGATGACACCTAAAGCCAGGTTTCCTTCACCCTCATTGTACATGTATTTGCGCAAGGCCGATTGAAATCCAAGGCTCGTGATAGACAAGGTAAATTGCCCCGATTTCACCCCTTTAAAGCTAAATGCTCCATCGGCATTGGTACGGGTAAATAAACTGTCTTTTGCAGAACGTAGTTTAACTGTGGCGGCAATAACGCTTAAGCCCGATGAATCTCTCACGGTGCCACTTACTTCGTAATTGCTTTGTGAAAAGGCAGTTAAACTTATCAAGGATAACAGGAAGAATGATAGGATGTGTTTCATGTGTGTTTTTATTCGTAAGGGCTATTTGCTAGCCAGGGGGTACAATACCCAAAAATTAGTGCTGTCTAATAAGCTGTTTGTTTGCATAGGCCCAGAAGGCGTTCCTCTAAGTCCAATATTCCTACTGACAGCTGTTGGATTAGCCCCTAAAACAAGTCCATTTACTTTAATTTGGCAGGCAAAAATATCATTTTTAGATGGATCTATTTGTAACAATTTCATCGGCAAGGCGTATTCACAAACCAATTCTTCTGCTTCGTTGAGCTGGGCAGAAGCACGAATTCCGAAATCATTCTTCAGAGCAATGGGGCCATCAATAAGGCTGGTAAAACCACGCAATTCAATGCTGTTTAGTTGTGCAACCTCCTCCTTAATTGAGGGTCTTTTGGTTCTGCCCAAAACAGGATCATAACGTTTATCTTGTGCTTTTCCGGCAGGAAAGCCTATACTTTCTTGTACTTTTTTTTGCCCTATGGCATTAATACCCAGGCTCAGTCCCCAATGTATTATTTTTGCTATACTCTCTTTGTTGGCTGTTTTTAGGATCAAAAATAGGGTAGAATCGTTGTTGGCAAAGGCATAACTTATACCCGATACCTTGTCGGTAGTGAACTGATTTTGGTCCCATTCTTTGGCCAAGCCATCCAGTTCAATACTTGTTAAAAAAGCGTTTTTAATTAGTTCTTTCGGCTTTTTTTGTGCTTTTGCATTAGCTCCAACTAGTATAAAACAACAGCAAATGAATAGGCTAGCCCGGGTCAGTAGTGAATTCATAAGAGTAAGATTAAAAGAATAGACAATCGTTTAGTGCGCCATTGAATTTCTTTGCGAAAATACGGTAATAAACGTAAAAGGAGCCAATCTTTCGAAAGGCTCCTTTTCAGCTTAACATGTGCAAATGGCAAGCTTTCTTCCCGAGCTAAAATGTGCTCTTGCTTTGTTAACGTTGTTTTTGTAGCTGAAGTATATGTGTTATTAGATCTTTGCTTAAAATAAGCAACAATTCTTTATCAAACTTTTTAGTGAGTTGTGTTAGGCTAGGACTTGGTTTCGTTTTCATATGCTTTCTAATTTAAAATAATGAGCAATAAACTTGTATACAGAGCTATACTCTAGAACTATGCCAAACTTGTTTGGGGCTATTTAGCCCTCCAATGCTTTCCCATAGGCACTTTTTTGTAGCCATATTTCCACAATTTCTACACATGTGGAAATTTAGCACCAAAATCAGTAGAGAAATCTATTAGATTTGCGTTTTAGAACTCTATACGCAATACATGGCCGAATTAAATTACAGTGAAGACAGCATTCGCTCCCTCGATTGGAAAGAGCACATACGTTTACGCCCCGGGATGTATATTGGGAAGTTGGGCGATGGTTCTGCTTACGACGACGGAATTTATGTTTTGCTGAAAGAAATTGTAGATAACTCCATTGATGAGTTTGTGATGGGTTCGGGCAGAACGATTGACATTACCATTTCCGATCAACGCGTTATTGTACGAGATTTTGGCCGAGGCATTCCTTTGGGTAAAGTAATTGATTGCGTATCTAAAATTAATACCGGCGGTAAGTACGATTCCAAAGCTTTTCAAAAATCGGTAGGTTTAAATGGGGTGGGTACCAAGGCTGTAAACGCCTTATCGTCGCATTTTGCCGTACAATCGTACCGCGATGGCAAAACCAAAAAGGCCGAATTTGAAAAAGGGGAATTGACCAATGATGTACCCGAAACCGAAACCACGCAACGTAACGGTACCTCGGTTACCTTTTATCCCGATGAAACCATTTTCCGGAATTACCATTTTATCCCGGAATTTATAGAAAGCATGATTTGGAACTACGTGTTCCTAAACTCAGGCTTAACCATTAATTACAACGGCGAAAAATTTTTCTCGGAAAGAGGCTTGTACGATTTATTGGTACGCAACACCGATGCCGAAACCATTCGCTACCCCATTATACATTTGGTAGGAGAGGATATTGAAATTTCTATGACCCACGGCCAACAATACGGCGAAGAATACTATTCCTTCGTAAACGGCCAACATACCACCCAGGGCGGTACACACCAAGCCGCTTTTCGTGAGGCCTTGGTAAAAACCATCCGAGAGTTTTATAAAAAAGAATTCGATGCCTCCGATGTACGGGCATCTATTGTTTCAGCTATATCTATCAGAGTGCAAGAGCCGGTTTTCGAATCGCAAACCAAAACCAAACTAGGTTCGCAAAATGTAGGTCCTGATGGGCCATCGGTACGAACCTTTATCAACGATTTTGTTAAAAAAGAACTCGACGATTATTTACACAAATACCCCGAAACGGCCGATGCCTTGCTAAAACGCATCATGCAATCGGAGCGGGAGCGTAAAGATATTGCCGCTATTAAGAAGCTGGCCAACGAGCGTGCTAAAAAAGCATCGCTGCATAACCGTAAACTTCGCGATTGCAAAATACATTTCGACGACGCCCACGAACGCAAACAAGAAACTACCCTCTTTATTACCGAGGGTGATTCGGCAAGTGGATCCATCACCAAATCTCGTGATGTGCAAACACAAGCGGTATTCAGTTTAAAAGGTAAGCCTCTAAACTGCTATGGCCTCACCAAAAAAGTGGTGTATGAGAACGAAGAATTTAACCTCCTGCAACACGCCCTAAATATTGAAGATGGCTTAGAGGAATTGCGTTATAATAACATCGTAATTGCTACCGATGCCGATGTGGACGGGATGCACATTCGTTTGTTGCTCATGACTTTTTTCTTGCAATTTTTCCCCGATTTGGTAAAAGCCCGCCACCTGTCTATTTTACAAACGCCGCTATTTAGGGTGCGCAATAAAAAGGAAACTATTTATTGCTACAGCGATGAAGAACGCCAACGAGCCATTGCCAAACTAGGCAATAAGCCCGAAATCACCCGATTTAAAGGCTTGGGAGAAATTTCGCCCGAAGAATTTGGTTTGTTTATTGGCAAAGACATTCGCCTAGACCCCGTACTTTTAACCAAAGAGCAAAGCATTAAAAACTTGCTAGAATATTATATGGGTAAAAATACACCCGATAGACAGCAGCACATTATTAAGAATTTAAGAGTGGAAGTAGATATTTTGGAGGAAGCTTTAACCGCCGAAGCGGTTTTGCCAACCGAAGAAGAAATCGCAACCGAACAAGCATAGTATACCCAACCGATGAGTGAAGAATTAGACCAAGCAGCCGCCCCCGAAAATACCCATAATATCATTCCACTATCGGGTTTGTATGAAAATTGGTTTTTAGATTATGCCTCTTACGTAATCTTAGATAGGGCTGTCCCGCATATTCACGATGGCTTAAAACCCGTTCAGCGACGCATTTTACACTCCCTTAAAGAAATGGACGATGGACGTTTTAACAAAGCGGCCAACGTCATTGGAAATACCATGAAGTACCATCCGCACGGCGATGCCTCTATTGGCGATGCCATGGTGCAGTTGGGTCAAAAAGATTTATTAATTGATAAACAAGGAAACTGGGGTGATCCCATCACTGGCGATTCGGCGGCGGCACCTCGTTATATCGAGGCCCGTTTATCAAAATTCGCACTCGATGTGGTATTTAATCCCGATACCACCGAATGGCAATCGAGCTACGACGGACGTAACCAAGAACCGGTAACCTTGCCCGTTAAATTCCCCTTATTATTAGCCCAAGGAGCCGATGGTATTGCGGTAGGTTTGGCCACTAAAATTATGCCTCATAATTTCATCGAACTCATCGATGCATCTATTGAGGTATTAAAAGGCAACCGCCCCAATTTAGTCCCCGATTTCCTCACCGGAGGTATGGCCGATTGTTCGGCCTACAACGAAGGACAACGAGGCGGCAAAATTCGGGTTCGTGCAAAAATTGTAGAGCGTGATAAAAAAACCCTAGCCATTACCGAAATTCCGTTTACTACTACTACCGGCGGTTTAATTGATAGCGTAATTTCGGCTAACGATAAAGGCAAAATCAAGATTAAAAAAATTGAGGATAATACGGCCAAAGACGTAGAAATTATGATTCATTTGGCACCCGGTATTTCGCCCGATGTAACCATTGATGCTCTTTATGCCTTTACCGATTGTGAGGTTTCTGTTTCGCCAAATACCTGCATAATTAAAGACGATAAGCCTTGGTTTATGAGCGTAAACGATATTTTGGTAGAAAGTACCAAATTTACCAAAGCGCTGTTAAAACAAGAGTTAGAAATTAAACTCACCGAATTAAAGGAGCGTATTTTCTTTAGCAACTTGCTCAAAATCTTTATTCAAGAGGGGATGTATAAGCATGCCGATTATGAAAACGCTACCGATTTTGAGAACATTGTAGGTGTATTGTACAAACTCTTTGCTCCATTTAAAGAGCAGTTTTACCGTGATATTTTACCCGAAGATTTCAAGAAACTAATCGACAAACCGATGAGTAGCATCACCCGTTTCGATGTGAAAAAATCGGATGATTTGATGAAAACCTTGGAAGAAGAAATTAAAACGGTAAACAAACATTTAAGAAACTTAACCGAATACACCATTGCCTGGTTCGAAAAAATTAGAACCAAATACGGTGCGGGCCGAGAGCGTAAAACCGAACTGCGCCTGTTTGATAAGGTAGAAGCGGCCAAAGTAGCCCTAGCCAATGTGAAATTGTACATGAACCGCGAAGATGGTTTTATTGGCACTTCCCTACGTAAAGACGAGTTTGTGTGCGACTGTTCCGACCTTGACGAAATCATTGCTTTTAGAGCCGATGGCAAGTTTACGGTAAGCAAAGTAGCCGAAAAAACTTTTGTGGGTAAAGACATTATCCATGCGCAAGTATTTACCAAAAACGACGAACGAACGGTTTATAATTTAATTTATAAAGATGGTGCCAGCGGAACCTCGTATGTAAAACGATTCGCCGTGTTGGGCGTTACCCGCGATAAAGAATACGATTTAACTAAAGGTGGCAAAGGATCGCAGGTGCATTATTTTACCGCCAACCCCAATGGCGAAGCGGAAGTGGTAAACATTGCTCTAAAGCCACATGCAAAATTACGTAAGTTGCAATTCGATGTAGACTTTGCTGAAATTGCAGTGAAAGGCCGTAGCTCTATGGGCAATACCGTTACCAAGTATCCGGTTAAAAAAATCACCTTAAAAACCAAAGGAGTTTCAACTTTATCGGGCCGTAAAATTTGGTTCGATGAGGTGTTAAAACGTTTAAATATTGATGCTAGAGGTAAATACCTTGGCGAATACGATGGCGACGATCAAATTTTGTGCGTAACCAACGATGGCGCCTACGAATTGTGTGGGTTTGAGTTAAGCACCCGGTTCGATGAACCACTTGTGCTCATCGAAAAATACAATCCCGAT